>CALALM010000418.1 GCA_937925565.1 uncultured Centipeda sp. | reverse complement strand
CCTGCCGCGTCAGTGCGCGCCGCCTTTTCCCGAACTACGTCAACCTCGATGCGCCGTACAACCTCCAGTACTACAAGCCCGGCGACTACAACAGCTGCGTCGCGACAATGGGCTGCCGCACGCGCGTCATGAGCAACGTCAACGGCCCTGAGCAGTCGGGCAGCCGCGGCAACTTCTCCTTTACCACGATCAATCTGCCGAAGCTCGCTCTGGAGGCAAAGGGCGACCTCGATCAATTCTGGGAGCTCTACGATCACTACATCGACCTCTGCCATGACTACCTGCTCGACCGCCTGAAGATCATCGAGGACAAGCACGTCTACAACTATCCGTTCCTCATGGGGCAGGGCGTGTGGATGGACAGCGAAAAGGCGGCTCCCGTTGACTCCATCAAGGATCTCCTCAAGCATGCCTCGTACTCCATCGGCTTCTGCGGGCTTGCCGAGTGTCTGGTCGCACTCACGGGCAAGCACCACGGCGAGAGCCCCGAGGCGCAGGAACTCGGACTCAAGATTGTCGGGCATCTCAGAGAACGCACGGACGCGTACACCGAGGCGGAACAGCGCAACTGGACGACATTCGGCACGCCGGCGGAGAGTACGGCGGGGCAGTTCCAGCGCGCGAACAAAAAGACGTACGGCATCATCCCGGGCGTCACCGACCGCTCCTACATGACGAACTCCAGTCATGTGCCCGTCTACTACGACATCAGCGCGTACGACAAGATTCGCATCGAGGCGCCGTACCACGCGCTTGAGAACGCGGGGCACATCGCCTACATCGAGATGGACGGGGATCCCTCGAAGAACGTCAAGGCGTTCGAGAAGGTCGTCCGCGCCATGCACGATGCGGACATGGGCTACTTCTCCATCAACCACCCCGTCGACCGCGACCCCGTCTGCGGCTACACGGGGCTCATCGAGAACGAGTGCCCGCACTGTCATCGCAAGGAAAAAGCGTTCGGTACGATGACCGTGCCGCGCATGAAGGACTGACGATATTGAGAAAGAGCGCATCGCATACAAGAAATCGTGTGCGGTGCGCTCGTTTGTATGTAGTGCTATCTGCGTATATGTGGGCGCGCACTGCATGAAGATGTTTCACAAATCCCATTTTTCTGCTACAATAAACGCAAAGGAGGCGAGCACGGTGAACGAAAAACGATGGCAGAACTACGAACTGACGGTCAACGGGCTGCCGCAGCACATCCGCTATAGCGCCGATACGGTGGAGGGGCTGTTCCTGCCGCTGCTGCGTCGGCTCGCCGCGCTGCAAGCGGAAAAGGGCGGGCGCATCCTCGCCTTTCTTGCCGCGCCGCCCGCCACGGGGAAATCCACGCTGCTGCAATTTTTGGAGCGGTTGACGCAGGAACAGGATGACCTGACGAGAATTCAGACGTTCGGCATGGACGGCTTTCACCATCCGAACCGTTATCTGGAGACACATACCATCCTGCGGGACGGCGCGGAGATTCCGCTGAAAAATATCAAGGGCGCACCCGAGACCTTCGACGTGGTACTCCTTGCCGCGAAACTCCGTGCGGCAAAGGAGGGGGCGACTCCGTTTCCCGTCTATGACCGCCGCATTCACGATGTCGTGCCCGACGCGCTGACCGTGGATGCTGAGATCCTCCTCGTCGAGGGCAACTGGCTGCTGCTCGATGAGGAGCCGTGGCAGGGGCTGCGCACGCTTGCGGACTATCGCCTGCGCATCGACGCAGATCCCGCACTCCTGCGCGCGCGCCTGATTGCCCGCAAGGTGCAGGGAGGCCTCTCCGAGGCGGAGGCGACCGCATTTTATGAGGCAAGCGACGCCGCGAACGTCCTGCGCTTTGCCGCACACGCGGGCGCGGCGGACGAAGTCTGGCAGATGGCGGCGGACGGCGACTTTGTACGGGCGTAACGGAAAATGAACGGAGAGGAGGGGAACCCATGCAGCTGACACAGCAACCCAAAATTACACAGAGCCTCGTCATGACGGCGCAGCTGCAGCAGGCGATCCGCATCCTGCAGCTCTCCACGCCGGATCTTGCCGCAGAGATCGAGCGCGCCTTTTTGGAGAATCCCCTGCTCGAGATGGAGGAGGGGGACGACGCGCCCGCGCAGGAAACTCCGCTCGTGTACGACGAGGGGCGTGAACGCGCAGAGGATGCCTTTGCCGCCGCCTATGATGCCGATGATCCGTACGAGTCGGAGACGCGCGCGGAGAGAACGCACACGGATTTTGCTGCGCCGGTTGCGCTCTCGCTTGAGGAGGAACTGCTGCGTGAGGTGGATGTCCGCTTTGCCGACCGCGCGGAGAAGGCGATCGCCGTCTTCCTCGTCGGTTCGCTCGATGCGCGCGGCTATCTCGTCGTGTCGCTCTCCGAGGTTGCGCGTGCGACGGGCGCGGATGAAGGCGCGGTGGAGCGCGTGCTTCGCGTTCTGCAGGGCTTTGAGCCGCCGGGCATCGCGGCGCGTGATCTCGCCGAGTGCATGCGCCTGCAGGCGGAGCGGGCAGGACTCTATGAGGGCATTTTACGTGCCGTGATCGAGCGTCATCTGCGCGCGGTTGCGGAGGGGCGCTATCGCGAGATTGCACGCGCGGAGGGGGCGACGCTTGCCGAGGTGCAGATGGCGGTGGACATCCTGCGCTCGTTCGCGCCGAAGCCCGGCAGCGGCTACGGTGCGGAGCCGCCTGCCTACATCCGCGCGGATGTGCGGCTCGTGCGCGTCGACGGACGCATGGAGGTGACGGTCTGCGAGGGGGGCCTGCCGCGCCTGCGCGTCTCCCGCCTCTATCGGCGTGCGGCGGAGATGGATGCGGAGACGCGCGGCTACATTGCGCAGCGGATCTATGCGGCGCGGGCGTTCATCCGCAGCATCGAGCAGCGCGGAGAGACACTGCGGCGTGTCGCGGAGGAACTTGTACGGCGGCAGGCGGACTTTGTCGCGCATGGAGATGCGGCTCTGCGTCCACTCACGATGCAGACCGTCGCGGCGGCGCTCGGGATGCACGAGTCGACCGTCAGCCGCGCCGTTGCGAACAAATACATCGACCTGCCGCGCGGACTCGTCCCGCTCAAATCGTTCTTCTCCTCTGCCGTCGGCACGGAAGCGGGAGCGCACAGCGCCGGAGAGGTGCGCGCGGCGATCAGCGCCATCATCGCGGCAGAGGATGCGGCGAAACCGCTCTCGGACGCGCACATCGCTGAGATGCTTGCCGCGCGCGGGATATCTGCGGCGCGCCGCACCGTGATGAAGTACCGTGAGCAGCTCGGCATCCCCTCCTCGGCGAAGCGGCGGAGGTATTGAGCCCCATGTTTTTATAGAGGCAGCCGCCATTGTGGCACCAGCCTAGCGCGCGACATGACCGGTCGCAACGAAAAATCCCACTGCGTTTACCAGGCGCAGTGGGATTTTTGTCGTCCGTTGTGCTATACTGAAGCTGCCACGGCCCTAACCAAGCCAATCCGGCAAGGAAGGGAGGTTGTCACGATGACCATCGGAGATGTTGTGCTTTCCCTGCTGACTAGCGTGCTCGGGAGTATTCTCGGAACGTTGATTCTGCAGAGGCTGGGGCGGTAGAAGCAACCGCCATTGTGGCACCAGCCGGATGCGACCTAACCAGTTGCAAAGAAAGACCCCTGCGGTAACCAGCCGCAGGGGATTCCTTTCTTTTGGTTGTCAATGACCATCGTTGACTTCTATAGACAGTATAACACGTTTATGCTGTTTTGCAAGGATAAATTTATCACCCCGCCGCCGCATTTGTAGGATTACAATAGATATGTTACACAAGTAAATAAAAAGAGAAAGCCAAATT
>CALALM010000417.1 GCA_937925565.1 uncultured Centipeda sp. | reverse complement strand
CAGAAAAGGTGAGAAAATGATCCGGATCGCCATTCTCCGCGTTTTTGTATTCCTGTTCAAGCAGTTGTTCACACACGTCATGTTTCAGCAGTCGGATCTCCTGCTCACTTGCGATGCGAAAGTTCGGAGGGATATCCGTTGCGTCGATATGCGCCTGAATCAGGCGCTGACAGAAGGCGTGAAATGTGGAGATGTCCGCCCCCGTGAGCAGAACCCGCTGGCGTTCAAGTGCTCCGATTTGCTTGTGAATGTCGGTATCATCGCCGCCTTGTACGGTGATATGGCGGATTTCTTCGTTGAGTGCGGTCTCAATGCGTTCGCGCATTTCTGACGCCGCCGCTTTGGTAAAGGTGAGTACAAGGGCGCGGTCAAGGGAGAGTTCTCCCCTGCGTACCTGCGAGATGATACGCTCCACGAGAACACGGGTCTTACCGGAGCCTGCCGCTGCTGCAACGAGGATATTCTGTCCACGTGTCTCAATCGCTTTTTCCTGATCTTCGGTAAACTGCATCTTATGCGTCATCGCTCTTCACCTCCCCACGTACCATGCGTGCAATTTCCTCCATTGCCGCCTGTGCATTATCCGCAATATCATGGTAGCTGTACCCGAGATCCGGATCAAAGGAGCAAATAGCGCGATAGGAACAGAAGGTGCACGCGTTGCGCTCACGAAAACGATATGGAGCAACCTTTATATTTCCATGTAGAATTTCCTCGGCAGTCTCACGTACGAGCTGCGGAAGATACGCGAGCAGCTGTTCAAACTCTTCTCGTGAATGAATGTACTTTGCCGAGTTTTTGGAGATGCTGCCGTCCTTATTCAGTGAAATACAGAGATGATCTGCCAATTTATCAATCTTCGTCATGATCTCCGCATCGTCAAGCAGCATTCCGGTCAGCAGCATTCCATTTGCTACTTTCTTTTGCAGCTCCGCATCATCAAGACGAACCTTAGTGTCGACGACTGGATTTACCACGGGGGCATAGAGCATGCCTGCGGGAAAGCTGTCTGTAGGATCGAGAAAGCTGCGTATTACAAAGAGGTAGAGCAGCAGCTGCATCTTCAGCCCGTGCCTGATCTCCGGCAGGAGCAGAGATGTCGCCCCCGTCTTATAGTCGAGAACGAGATAGTAGTCACACTCTTTCGTTGCGTCAAATCGGTCGATCTGCCCGCGCAGAGAGAGTGTCATCCCGTTTTTGAGTTGAAATTCCATCAACGGAATGTGATCGCCGTGTCGTCCGAAACTGATCTCGAAGCCGTGCGGGTGAAAGGACGACGCCTCTGCCCATGAGGTGAGATGACGAATGACCTGCTGTGCCGTACGTCGGATCCG
>CALALM010000416.1 GCA_937925565.1 uncultured Centipeda sp. | reverse complement strand
GGTCTTCCTCGTCAGCAAGGATATGCAGCTGATCCTCAAGCACCTGTTGCAGGAGAGATTCGGCATCCGCGTCCATCCACCCGTCAACGGCGATATGAACGGTACGGTGCGACAGAAAATTGTCGATCAGTTCAACGCCTCTGTCGGGTTCAACGTGTTGATTTTGTCCCCTGAGGCAGCCGGTGTTGGCTTTACCATCACGGCGGCGAATCACGTTGTTCACCTCAGCCGCACATGGAATCCTGCGAAGGAGGATCAGGCGACCGATCGCGTCTATCGTATCGGGCAGAAAAAAGAGGTGTTCGTCTACCTTCCAATGGCGTGTCACACGGATTTTGGTACGGGCGGTTCTTTTGATGAAAAGTTGGACGAACTTCTTGCGTACAAGCGCAGATTGAGTGCGAATGTGTTGTTTCCGACGACGGATACAAGCAAAGATGGTCTGGACCTCGCAGAGAAGTTGACAGCAGAGAAAGAGGCGTGCGGGCAGAACTATTACTGGAGTATGGAGGACGTGGACACGGTGAAGGGAGACGTGTTCGAGTGTCTTGTTGCGGATCTTTATCGTGGGATGGAGCAGTATACGGTCGAGCGCACGCCGCACAGCCATGACAACGGGGCGGATGTGGTCGCCGTGGAGCACGGCGGAAGGCACGGGCTGCTGATTCAGTGCAAGCACGCTGAGGACGCCCGCAAAACAATAGGAAAGGATGCTGTGCAGGAAATCAGGACGGCAGTTTCCTACTACGAGAAGAAGTACGGCGGCGTGTCTTTCACTCCCGTCGCTCTCACCAATGCATCGCATTTTTCCGAGGGGGCAAGGGCTCTCGCGTCAGCGAATGGCGTGACTCTCATCGAACGCTATGAGTTGGGGGAACTGCTGAAAAAGTATCCGTTGGTGCGACGTTATTGAGAAGGATACCGTCATCAGGCTGAAAAAAGGGAGGCATCGCTGCGGGGATATGTTCGGACCTCATTACTACAGAAAAGCGGTCACGCAATATGCGTGACCGCTTTTTGACTGGACAACAGGTTCATCCCTCGACGTTCAGCACGATCAGCTTCTCCTCAGTGAGCTCGCGGATGGCGTAGGCGGGACCCTCGC
>CALALM010000415.1 GCA_937925565.1 uncultured Centipeda sp. | reverse complement strand
GTTGATGAGCACGCCGTGTCCCTGTGCGACGAGCTCTCGCCCGACTGCCTGCGCGCAGAGGTAGACGCCCTTGAGGTTGACCGCCGTGACCTTGTCAAAGACGGCATCATCCAGCTCATATTTCCCATGCGGATCCTTTGGATCGACAAGGAGGCGCGGGATATTGATGCCGGCGTTGTTGACGAGGATGTCGATTCTGCCGAATTTCTCCTTCGCTGCCGCAACCATCGCCTCAACGCTCGCACGCTGCGTGACATCGGTGACAACGTAGAGCACCTTGCCGCGCTTCTCATCGAATGCAGGAGTCTCGGGGTTCATATCACAGACGACAACGTTCGCCCCCTGTGCCAAAAATTCCTCGACGACCGCTTTGCCGATGCCCGACGCTCCGCCCGTGACAATGGCAGTTTTTCCTTCGAGATTCAACCAACTCATAATCGCTTCTCCTTTGTTTTATCAGGGAAATATATCAGCTCTCGTAAAGTCCTGCGCTTGCAATCCATGCGATGATGACGGCGAGCGGGCCGGTCATAAAGCGCGAGTAGAGGACAGCAGGCACGCCGATCTCGACGGTCTTGGCATCTGCCTCGGCAAGGCCGAGTCCAACGGGGATGAAGTCGCAGGCACACTGCACGTTGATCGCAAAGACTGCGGGAAGCGCGAGGTTCGGCGGGATGTGTCCGAGTCCGATCTCAACGCCGATGAGGACGCCGACAACCTGTGCGATGACCGCGCCGGGCCCAAGGAATGGGGAGAGGAGCGGGAAGGAGCAGATCAGCGCGAGGATGACGAGCCCCACAGGGGATGCGGCAAGCGGCGAGACGAAATGCGCAACGAAGTCGCCGAAGCCCGAGCCGAGAATGACGCCGATCAGCATGGAGACGAACGCCATGAACGGCAGGATGGTTGTGATGAGTGTATTGATGGACTCGCGTCCCGCCTGATAGAACGTAGCGACGATGCCGCCCATCATCTGTCCGACCTTCGCCATGAGGCTGCCGGACTGCT
>CALALM010000414.1 GCA_937925565.1 uncultured Centipeda sp. | reverse complement strand
AGGCAGGACGAGCTGCGCAAGAAAACCGTCGAGGTCTCCTCAGGCGGCGGCGCGGTGAAGATCGTCATGGACGGCGAGAAACAGGTGCAGAGCCTTATCATTGCGCCTGCAGCGGTCGATCCCGAGGACATCGAGATGCTCCAAGATCTCATCTCTGCGGCATTCAATGAGGCGACGAAGAAGGTTGACGAGATGATGGCGCAGGAGATGGGCAAACTCACGAGCGGTTTGGGACTCCCGCCGGGACTCCTCTGATGCACACAATCGCACCGCTCACGCAGCTCATGGAACAGTTCCGTGCATTGCCCGGTATTGGGGCAAAGACGGCGGCACGCCTCGCCTACCATGTCCTCAATATGGACATGGAGCGGGCGCGTCGGCTTGCCTCTGCCATCATTGAGGCGAAGGAGAAAATCGGCTTTTGCTCCACCTGCTTCAACCTCACGGACAGCGATCCGTGTGCCATCTGCATGGCAGAGAAGCGCGACCACACAACGATCTGCGTTGTTGAGCAGCCGCCCGACGTAGCGGCAATGGAGCGTATGAACGACTATGCGGGCGTCTATCACGTCCTGCACGGTGCACTCTCCCCGATCGAGGGCGTTGGTCCGAACGACATCCGCATCCGCGAACTTGTCACACGTGTCGGCACGTCTGACGTACGGGAGGTCATCGTCGCGACCAATCCGAACGTCGAGGGCGAGGCAACCGCGATGTATATCGCGAAGCTGCTCAAACCAATGGGCGTGCGTGTCACACGCATCGCACACGGATTGCCCGTCGGCGGCGATCTGGAGTATGCGGATGAAGTGACCCTTTCGCGCGCCATGGAAAACAGGAGGGAAATCTAGTTGGATATCATTGCAGGCATTGCCATTGGCATTATCGTATTTGTGGTTCTCGGAAAGCTCATCGCACTGCCGTTCCGCATCCTGTGGAAACTCATTACGAACAGCATTGTCGGTGCCGTCATCCTGTGGGTTATCAACCTCTTTGGCGTTGGCATCGAGATCACTTTTCTCAAGGCGCTCATCGTCGGTATTCTCGGTATCCCCGGCGTCATCCTCGTGCTGATCGCGCATATGATGTGACCCCTTGAGCAAAAACTTGAAAAAAGATAAAAAAGGGGGTTGACGCAGGACGATTCTCTGTGTTATATTATGACA
>CALALM010000413.1 GCA_937925565.1 uncultured Centipeda sp. | reverse complement strand
CGCACAGTTGGGTTATGTTCTTTGCGGATGAATTCATTGCGTTCAAGAACTATGCCGAGATCTATCCGCAGGCGACCGTGCTCCTCGTCGACACTTACGATGTGATTCACTCGGGGATTCCGAATGCCATCCGCACGGCGCATGAGGTGTTGGAACCGCAGGGGCACCGCCTTGTGGGTGTGCGTATCGACTCGGGCGACCTTGCCTATCTCTCCAAGCGGATTCGCACGATGCTGGATGAGGCAGGGCTTGCGGATTGCAAGATCATTCTGTCAAACAGTCTCGATGAGTTTACAATCTCCTCGCTCCTGCTCCAAGGTGCGAGTGTGGACAGCTTCGGTGTGGGGGAGCGGCTCATCACGGCAAAATCCGATCCCGTTTTTGGCGCGGTCTATAAACTTGTTGCCGTGGAGAAGAACGGCGTATTTGCGCCGCGCATCAAGATGTCCGAAAACGTGGAGAAGCTGACGAATCCGGGACTCAAGGATCTCTACCGCATTTATGACGGTCATGGCAAAGCGGTTGCGGACATGATTGCTCTGGGAGGGGAAACGATTGATCTCGGGAAGCCCTTCCGTTATGTTGATCCGATCAAGCCGTGGAAGAATCGCTTCTTCGAGGGCTTTTCGGCGTTGAATCTGCGCCGTCTCTATATGCGCGCGGGCAAGCGTGTGGAGAAAATGCCGTCCCTGCATGAGATTCGTGCCTATGTGCAAAAGCAGCTCGCCGAGGAGATCTGGCCGGAGGAGCAGCGCTTTGAGAATCCGCACCGTCACTACCTCGATATGACACCAACGTATTATGAGCTCAAGATGGGATTGCTCGACGATATGCGCGGGAGGCACTGTTAGAATTGGGCATGATTACAGGAAAAACAAAACTGCTCAGCGTGATCGGCGCGCCCATTGGACACAGCCTTTCGCCGATCATACAGAATGAAGCCCTGCGTGCAGCAGGGCTTGACTATGTGTATGCGGCGCTGCCCGTACGCGTGGATGCACTCACATCGGCAGTACATGGACTGCGTGACGCAGGTATTGCGGGCTTCAATGTGACGATCCCGTTTAAGACGGAGATCATTCCGTTGATGGATGATCTGAGTGAGGATGCACGGCGCATTCATGCGGTCAATACGGTCGTCGTCGAGGAGAATGGCAGGCTCGTTG
>CALALM010000412.1 GCA_937925565.1 uncultured Centipeda sp. | reverse complement strand
GTATCGATCACCACTTCCTGCCGCAGCTTGCGGAAATAATTGCGGACGGCCAGTAGCCCCTCGCCAAACATCGGCTCAATGACAAGCACGTGGGTATGAGAGCGATCTTTGTATAGTTCTTCCATGAAGTCATCCAAAAAATACAGATGTCCCCGTGACTCCCATGGATCAACCTTCCACTTTGCGCGAAAGACGGGACGCATCGCAACGATGCTCTTATAGTTGCCGCGCTCCATGCGCACCTCATTCAGTGTCACACCGCCGAAATGATGGACAAAGGTATCCTTCGCAAGAATCTGACGAAAGCCCGAGCGTCGCAGCATTGCCGAGAAGTCATCATCCTCGAAATCGCACATAATATAGCGGTAATCCGCGCGGATCTCAGGCACATCAAAGAGATTCGGTACTGCACTCACAAATGGCATAAGAACAGCCCGCTCCTCCCAGAGAAGTGGGTTCGAAACATTATGCTCTGCAGCAAATTTCTCCATCTCTCCCATTGCCTCGAAGGAATTTTCGTATGCCACGGGAATTCCCTGATGATTGGAGATACCGTTTTTATTGCAGGTCGGGACGACCCAAAATACGTCTTTCTCCACCGCATGAACAGCAAGTAGGTTTTCCAGCCAATGAGGTGTTGCAACGGCATCGTTGGAGAAGTAGACAACGTATTCCCCCTCGGCAATATGGCGCGCAATCCCCCAACCGAGGTGATTGTATACATTGTATTTCAGATTAATTTTCTTTTCATGCGGCAGACTGTTGAAATATATCTCCGTCTCGTCAGACGATCCGTCGTTGATTGTGATGAGTTCGATATCCCCGCACGAAAAATCGGTATGGCGAAAGAGGCTCTCAATGGCACAGCGTGAGAACGCGACCTTGTTATAGGCGGGCACGATGATCGACACACGATACTTGAAGCCCGTCCTGCGGGGACGTTTGCGCGCCGCCTCAAATGCCGCAAGCATCTCGGCAAGATATGACTCTTCTTTCTCGGGATGTCGCAGAACATTGTATTCAAGATCAAGCTGATAGCGCAGATCCAAAAAGAGCGGACGTACCTCGAAGGAAAATATATTCCGAGCCTCATCATCTGTTTCTGCTGCCAAC
>CALALM010000411.1 GCA_937925565.1 uncultured Centipeda sp. | reverse complement strand
CGCAGAAGAGTGCTCTTTCCCGCACCGTTAGGACCGATGATGGCGGTCATCTCCCCACAGTGAAAATGCAGATTGACATGCGAAAAGACCTCAAACGTCCCAAACGAAACGCCGAAGTCTTCGATTTTGGTACAGCAGAAATGCGCGCAGCCCTCCGCTGCCCCCTTGTGATGAAAGATATGCCTGAGCATGGTGATCCTTATCCTAATCCGTCAGCCGACGAAACTTCCACGTCCCCGCTGCGATGCCGAGTACCGCGTAACCAATGACGACCACAAGCGAGAGCACGGAGAAGTCCCCCGTCAGCCCGAGACTGCGCAGAAGATGACTTGTATGCGTCAGCGGCAGCGCCTCCACGAGCCAGCGCACCACATCCGGCAGCGCTGCCGTCGAGAAGAATGTGCCGCAGAGAAAGGACATGGGCAGCAGCACGTAGAGGTTGACCTGACTCATCTCCTCATAGGATGGGGTATACATCGCCGCAAGAAATCCGATCTCCGCAAAGATCATGCAGTTCAGCGTAAGCACGAGGAGAAAGAGCGGCGTGATCGTAAAATGTGCGCCAAAAAGACAGCTCAGCACAACGATGATCGCCGAGGAGATCAGCCCACGCAGAACAGACCCCGCCACCTTTCCGATGACGAACGCATCGGGGCGGATCGGTGCGATCAGATACTCCTCAAGGCTTCTGTGGTAGACACGCTCCGCATGCACGGAGATAATGCTGTTAAAGCTGATGTTCATGGAGTTCATCGCCAGCAGCCCCGGCACGAGAAAGTCGAGATAGGACCCCGTGCCCACGTCGATGCTGCGCCCGAGCCCCCAGCCGAAGGCAATGAGGAACATGAGCGGCGAAACCATGCGGCTGAGCACATATTTGATCAGACGGCGGCGCAAAACAATCCAGTCGCGCCAGAACACCGTCCAGATATCGCGCAGCATCAGAGTCCCTCCTTTCGCCCCGTCAGCTCGATGAACACATCTTCGAGATTCGTCGGACGCAGCAGAACGCGCTGCATCTGCTCCTCAAGTGTACGCGCATGAGTGCGTGCCTCCTCGCGCGTGCGAAAAAAGCGATAGGTGCGTCCATCCGCCCCATCCCACTCCACCGCATACGCGCCGAGGTTCTCGCAGAATGCACGCGGCGTCTGCACGTCGATGAGTGTCCCCCTGTTGATGATGGACACGCGGTCGCAGAGTGCCTCCGCCTCCTCGATATAGTGCGTTGTGAGGAGGACAGTCACGCCACTCTTTGCGATCTCGCGCACGAGATCCCAGATATGCCGCCGGATCTGCGGGTCGAGCGCAACCGTCGGCTCATCGAGGAAGAGCACCTGCGGGCGATGAATCAAGGCACGCGCGATGAGGAGGCGTCGCTTCATCCCGCCCGAGAGACGGCGCACATTATCGTTGCGTACCTCCGCAAGCTCCATCTCTGCGAGTAGTTTCCCAATCCGTGCCGTACGCTCCGCACGCCCGATATGGAAAAGACGCGCGTGCAATTCCAAATTGTCCCACACCGTGAGTTCCTGATCGAAATTGACCTGCTGCGGCACAACACCAATCCGTTCCTTGACAGTGCGCGGGTCGCGACTGAGATCATGTCCGCCGATGCGAATCGTTCCGCTCGTCGGCTGCGTCTGCATCGTGAGCATACGGATGATGGTCGTCTTGCCTGCACCATTCGGACCGAGAAGCCCGAAGACCTCACCGTGCCGAACGGAGAGACTGATCCCCGCCACTGCCGTTTTCCATGTCTTTTGCTTCGCCGCATTCGTATGCGGAAATGTCTTGACGAGATTCTCCATCTCGATCATCATTGATTCCATCGTGTTCAATCAACCCGAAATTGAATGCCCGCTACGAGACGCGCCTTTTCCATAACCGCAATCACCGCCCGCGATGTCTGCATTCCTTCCTCCACACTCAAATAGTCCTTCCTTGCAAAGATGTCCCGCATCGCCTCGAACTCGTGCACCATGCGGTGCTCGTGACGGTTGAGCGCATATGTCTGCGGTTCCCTGCCGTGCAGCCCGATCGTAAAGGACGGGAGTGTGTTTATCGCTCCCTCTGCGCGAATCCACCCCGACTCTCCCTGGATCATAAAGAACGATGGGCTGGTACTGTCCTTTGCCGCTGCTGCCGTCGCAATGAAGCCATCATAGCGCAGCGTCATCACCCCGGACGTATCAATCCCGTTGAAGCCGATGTTCGCCGTATAGGCAGCTGACTGCGGGCGACCGAAGAGCGAGACGATGAGCTCCAGATTATATACATTCAGATCGTAAAGCGCTCCACCCGAGAGCGACGGATCAAAAGCCGGTGCCACATCGTGCGCAAGATAGCGGTCATAGCGGCTCGAGTACTTCGAATAGTTTGCCTGCACGAGACGGATCAGCCCAAGCTGCGGCAGAGCCTCCAAGATCCCCTGATAATTCGGAAGGAAGAGCGGGGTCACCGCCTCGAACAGATAGCACTGTGCAGCGCGTGCGCGTGCAATCAACTCCTCTGCCTCCGCGAGCGTCGAGGTAAAGGGCTTTTCCAGAATGACGTGCCAGCCTGCCGCAATCGCCTGCCGTGCATAGTCAAAATGTGCGCTGTTGACAATGCCGAGGTAGACAAAGTCCGCCTCATGCGCCGTGAGCATCGCCCCGTAGTCTGTCGCCACCTGCGCGATGCCGAACTCCTGCGCCAGCGCCCGTGCCTTGTCCCGGCTCTGCGGACGTGCACAGATCGCAACAACCTCGACTCCCTCCACCTGACGCAGAGCCGTAAGTGCCTCCCGTGCAATCATCCCCGTACCAACAACTGCTATCTTCATTTCTAAGTTCTCCTTAAAATACGAAATCATTTGATCCGTCTGACGTATCGTACCAGTGATATTATTATAGCAGGCTATTTGCATAAAGAAAAGAGTCTGCTG
>CALALM010000410.1 GCA_937925565.1 uncultured Centipeda sp. | reverse complement strand
TCAAACTCCCCAAAGTCTTCTACCAAGCGGCGGGCAACATCGGCGGGATCTACAGCGAGTTTGACGATTTTGCGATCCTCACGGAGGTTACGATGTCCTCGTCCTCGCGGCAGGAGGCGATGGAGGGGGAGCCGGTGCGACGTCATGTTTCTGATGCGGTTCTCCGATGGGCACCCAAGCCGGTCTACGGACTCTTTATTGCGGTGAAAATTGATACGAATACGGCTGAGACATTTCGCCATGGGATATGGTATACGAAGGAGGATGTGCGGCAGGAGCTGCAGATCGTTCCATTGACACTGGCACAGTACCAGATGTATTTTAATGCGATGTTTTCTTCTGGAGACGCAGTACCTGCGCGTGTGCGTGAGTTGTTGCGCTGTTGCGGGGAGAATCGTGCGAAGATGGATGCGCCTGCATGGAGGTCGCATATTGAACATACTGTGCGAAGCCATATAGATGAGCTGCAACGGATGTCACAGACCGGTAGGCATGCCTACATCTACGAGGAAGGGCAGACACTCACGGCGGCGGACAGAAAGTGTTTTGATCGGGATACAGATTTATCACATGGTATGCAAATTCGTTAAGGGAATCGCTGATAAAATGAAGGCTGTCCGATTGGTGGAGATTTTTTCCTGTTCAGGAGGCAGCCCGGATGCATAGCCAGAGCTATGTGGAGTGGGGGAAAACGAAATGTGGGAAAAAAGATGCGCTAAGATGACGTTGCTGAATTTACCAGTGCTTCCATAATACCCAAGGGAATCGAGCTGTTGCATGAGGCAAAATGCCTTCGTGCAGCAGCTCTTATATTTTTCGAGGGGGTTTGCACGCCCCCCCTTGCTTCTCCGGTTGCGGAATATGTTATAATAGAAGAAAACGAAGAGAGTGTTTCTCATGCTGTGCGCGGCAAAGGAGGTGCATCATGCAGCGGCGATCTGTTTTCACGGGACTGGTGCTTGCGGTGCTCGTCGGTGTATTCTTTTACCTCCGCGTCGAGCAGCGGACACAGATCGACTTCGAGCAGGTGGAGCCGATTCCAGGGTACAAGATGGAGATGCGGGAGGTGTTCGGCGCACTGATCCGCGGCTACACGATCACGGAGATCGCCGAGCGGCTGCACCTCAGCGTCAAGACGGTGGACACACATAAGTCGCATATCTACGCGAAGCTGAACTGCCGCCGGCGCAGTGAGCTCGTCTCGCTCGCCCTGCAGCACGGCCTTTTGCAGTAGACCGCACACGGCATCAAAAGAACCCACATCGGAATTTTTCTGATGTGGGTTCTTGTATTTCTGATGGAAAAATGGGGAGAACTCTGAGGGAAAAACAGAACTTTGCCGATGGTTTACAAGGTTTGCATTCGCTATACTGGGCATAATATGAAAAATTTGTGAAGGAGATGATGCATATGTCAATTTTCTCACCGGCGCCGCACATCGACCGGCTGCCCGCCGATCAGGTTGACGAGCGGTACAAGGCACTCCGGCGGCAGGTCTTCCTCGGGACGTTCATCGGCTACGCGACCTTCTACCTGATTCGCAAGAACTTCAGTCTCGCGATGCCCTACATGATTCAGGACTACGGCTACTCCAAGGCGGATCTTGGCATTGTCCTGACCATGCTGTCGGTTGCATACGGCGTGAGCAAGTTCGTCATGGGCAACATCTCGGACCGCTCGAATCCGAAGTATTTTGCCACGCTGGGACTCCTCCTCAGCGCGCTCGTAACGCTCATGTTCGGCGTTGTGCCGGGGGTCATGACGAGCATCCCGATCATGTGCGTCCTGAGCTTCATGAACGGCTGGTTCCAGGGGATGGGCTACCCGCCGTATGCAAAGTCCATGGTGACGTGGTTCTCCCAAACAGAGCGCGGCGCGTGGTGGTCGTGGTGGAACGTCTCGCACAACCTCGGCGGCGGACTGATCGCACCGCTGGCGACGCTCGGCATTGCCATCTTCGGCACATGGAATAGTATTTTCTTCTTCCCCGCGATGATCTCCATTGCGCTTGCAATCGTTACCTTCTTCCTCCTGCACGACACGCCGCAGTCCTGCGGTCTGCCGCCCATCGAGGAGTACAAGCACGACTATCCGAAGGAGCACGGCGCCGTCATGGAAAGGCAGATGACGGCGAAAGAAGTTCTGATGAAGTACATCATCAAGAACAAGCTGCTCTGGTATCTGGCGATCGCGAACATCTTCGTCTACTTCATCCGCTACGGTGTCGTCGACTGGGCGCCGACGTACCTCGCCGCGGTCAAGGGTTTCTCCAAGGAGAGCTCGCGCTGGGCGTACTTCCTCTATGAGTGGGCGGGCATCCCGGGCATGCTCGTGAGCGGCTATCTGAGCGACCGCATGTTCCGCGGACGGCGCGCGCCCGCAACGATCATCTTCATGACGCTCGTCATCATCGCGATCCTCGTCTACTGGTTCAATCCGCCCGGCAACATCCTCGTCGACAACCTCGCGCTGATTGCGATCGGCTTCCTCATCTACGGGCCGGTTATGATGATCGGACTGCAGGCGGCGGACATGGTGCCGCGCGTTGCAACCGGAGGCGCGACTGGGCTCACGGGCCTCATGGGCTACATCATCGGCTCCGCGTTCGCGGGCGTCTACATGGGCTTCGTCGTCGACCACTTCGGCTGGATGGGCGGCTTCATCAGCCTCATCGCCTCCTGCGTCCTCGCGATTTTCTTCCTCTTCATGACCATGGGCGGGAAGAAAGCAGCCTGAACATAATCGATATAGCTGCGCCTGGCCCTCTCCGGGGCAGGCGTTTTTTGTCCGGTTTTGCTGATCCGCGGAATCGGCGCAGAAAATCTGTGCGACCTGTCATTTGCTACAGTACGCTCCCCGCGCGGCAGGTGATATAATCCAAATGGAAGAGCTCCTGCGAGAGGAGTGCATGGGTTCGCCTG
>CALALM010000409.1 GCA_937925565.1 uncultured Centipeda sp. | reverse complement strand
CAGAATGCCCACCGCCGTGAAGAGAACGGCAAAGACAAATACGGTGACGAAGATACTCTGCACGAGCCCACTCAGACGCACATATTCCTTTTCCCCATAGAGATGGGAGATGAGGACACTGAGTCCCGCCGAAAAGCCGATGAAGAAGTTGACGATAACCGAGAGAATGAGCCCTGCCGTGCCAACCGCCGCGAGTGCCTCTGCGCCGAGCACCTGCCCGATGAGTGCGGTGTCCGCAATCGTGTAGAACTGTTGGAGGAGCTGCGAGAGGAGGATCGGCAGCATGAAGATGAGCAGCTGCCGTATGATCGCCCCGCGCGTAAAGTCCTGCTGATCTGCACTGTGGAAGAGCAGAACATGCAGATGATGCAGATTGTGATGCAGGAAGTCATAGGTGAGCGGATTGCGCACGCCGTAGATGCGTTCACGGCGTTTTATTGCACGGATCTTGTTGAGCACTGTATTCATAAGAGATATTTTATCATATATAGAGGAGGGATGGAAACAAAAACAGGAGAGCCGTATGGCTCTCCTATGCAATATGCAATCCATCCTCAGAATGCGGGGATGATTGCGCCCTTGTATTTCTCGTTGATGAAGTTCTTGACCGTATCGGAGTGGAGCGCCTTCATGAGCGCCTGAATCTCTGGGCGGTTCTCATCGCCCTGACGGACGACGAGAATGTTGACATACGGGGAGGTCTTGTCCTCCATGAAGAGGGCGTCGCGCGTCGGCACGAGATCCGCCTGCATTGCCCAGTTCGTGTTGATGACGGAGATGTCGACATCGTCGAGCGTGCGCGGCAGCTGCGGCGCCTCGATCTCCTTGAAGGTCAGCTTCTTCGGATTGTCGACGACGTCCTGCACAGTCGCGGCTGCTCCGACACCGTCCCTCAGCTTGAGGAGTCCTGCGCGCTCAAGCAGAAGCAGGGCGCGTCCGCCGTTCGTGGGGTCGCTCGGGATGGAGACCTGTGCGCCGTCCTTGACCTCATTGATGTTCTTGATCTTGTGCGAGTAGATGCCCATCGGCTCGACGTGGACGCCGAGGACGTTCACGAGCTTCAGCTCCGGATGCTCCGTGACGAAGTTCTTGAGATACGGCTCATGCTGGAAGAAGTTTGCATCGATTTCCTTGTCGTTCGTCGCGAGGTTCGGCTGCACGTAGTCGTTGAACTCGACGATCTCAAGCTTTATGCCTTCTTTCTCAAGTTCAGGCTTCACGACCTCGAGAATCTCGGCATGCGGAACGGGGGAGGCGCCGACTTTGACGACCTTCTCCGCCTTCGCACCGGCATTGTCCGCGCCGCCGCCGCAGCCGACAAGGGTAAGCGCCGTGACAGCGAGGGCGATGGTGAGTAATTTCTTCATAAAAACCTCCTTAGTTTGGAAATGAATCTATCTCTTATTCAGCCGTGCGGCGAGGCTGTTGCCCGCAAACTGCACAAGCTGGACGAGAACAATGAGGATGATGACGGTTGCGATCATGATGTCGGGGCGGAACCGCTGGTATCCGTAGCGGATCGCAAGATCACCGAGACCGCCGCCGCCGATCGCGCCCGCCATCG
>CALALM010000408.1 GCA_937925565.1 uncultured Centipeda sp. | reverse complement strand
TGCTCGTTGCATCCGGCAGCGAGCAGAGAAATCAGGACGAGCATAACGAGCAAAATTTTTGACTTCATGACCTCAACTCCTTAACAGCAGTTCCATTGCTTTCCGCACAGCAGTGAGTTTACCTGGCGGCAACGTCTCAAGCATTTTGTCGATCTTTTGCAGCTCATGGCTTCCGGCAACATGATCCAGTACGGCACGTGGGGGCAGCGAGTCGGATTCCCCATAGAGAATCCAGTTCAGATGAAACCCCATCCTGCCGAGTGCGCAGATCACTTCGTAGGACGGCGTGGAAAGTTCCTTCTCGATCGCCGACATTGCGGACTGGCTGATGCCGAGTTCCTTTGCAAACTCGCTCTGAGATTGCTTGAAATACGTCCGCATGACGCGTACACGACGACCAATTGTATCTGGAGGAGCGGCCTGTGCGATCCGCTCCTTCTCCTGTTCCAACAGACAATGCCACTTGTCTTCTCCCAGTTCAAAGTACATCCGCAGTCGATTGACCGTATCTACACGCGGGATTTCCTTTCCGGATTCGAGCAACGAGATTTGCCGCTGTGACAAACCGACCGCTTTTGCAAGCTGTGTCTGTGTCAGACCGCGCTCCTTGCGCAGACTTCGCAGCACACAGGCAAAAGGGGTTATATCCACGCACCCACCTCCTTTTATAGAGATATTAACATATATCAGGTAAAATGTAAATAGAAAGGATGTCCCTATGAAGACTCTCTACATCGCCGAAAAGCCGGATATTGGAAGAACTCTTGCAGCATACCTGTGGAAGGATGACTGTAAGAAAGAAACCGGATATATCCGAAATGGGGACACCGCCGTCACATGGGCAATCGGTCATATCCTCATGCAAGGAACACCGGAAATGTACGGCGAGGAATATAAAGTCTGGTCGAACTATCCCATCATACCGCAACGGTGGATTACAAAGCCGGCCGCGAACACCGCCAAGCAATTTGACATTGTGACAAAGCTCTTGAAAGATGCGGATGTTGTGATCCATGCAGGTGATCCGGATCGGGAGGGACAGCTTCTGATCGATGAGATACTGGACTACTGCAATTTCAAAGGCGAAGTTCGGCGTCTTCTCATCAATGCAAAGGATGACGAGAGTCTGAAACGAGCCTTTACAGATATACGGGACAACAGAGACTTTGAAGGTCTGTATCACGCAGGGCTTGCCCGAAGCCGCGCGGATTGGCTGATCGGCATGAATTTATCCCGTGCATATACAGTCAATGCGCGAAAATACGGCTATACTACAGTATTCCGCATTGGCCGCGTCAAGATTCCGACGCTTGCGCTCGTTGTGCAGCGTGAAAAAGAGATTCAACAGTTCAAGTCCCGGAAATTCTATGAATTGACGGGGACGTTTGAAAAAGACGGCATATCATTTACAGCAAAATATACACCGTCTGCCACAATTTCAACGGATGAAGAGGGGCGCGTGCTCGATAAGAAGCTGCTTCAGGCGATGAAATTGAAGATCGACCATACGGATGATGTTGTTGTTTCTGATGTTGAAAAAAAGACGGTGACGCAGCAACCCCCGCTGCCGTTTTCCCTAGATACACTGCAAATTGAGGCGAACAATGTCTATGGACTCTCGCCGAAAGACACCTTAGATACGGTGCAGAGCCTATACGAGAAAAAGATTGTGTCCTACCCGCGATCAGACTGCAATTACATTCCGGCGTCACAGCACGGAGACGCCGACAAGATCATCGCTATGCTGGCAGCCGGCAATGCGCTTGTGTCAATGACTGACGCAGCAGACCCCGGTATTTCCGGAAAAGCCTTTGACGATGCAAAAATCACGGCACATCACGCAATTATCCCAACGGGCGAAAAGCCGGCCAACCTTACAGAGAACGAGCAAAATATCTTCGACATGATTGCCAAGCGGTATATTGTCCAATTTTACAAGCCCTACGTCTTTGAGAAAACCAGTTTTAAGTTCTCCGTTGGCGATGAGATATTCGTTGGCAGCGGGCGTGAAATACTTGAACTCGGCTTTCGCGCCGTTGAAAAGGAAGATCAGGACGCCAAAGAACCCGTTTTGAGCGTCCCTACACTCTCTGTAGGCGATGTAATCGGAAAACAGGGAACAAGTATCGCAGAGAAGAAAACGACCCCGCCAAAACGCTTTACAGAGGGAACGCTCATTGCGGCGATGACAAATATCTGGCGTTTCGTTGCTGCGGACAATCCGAACCGCGAAAAGCTGAAAGAAACAAAGGGGATCGGTACACCGGCGACACGGGACACCATCATTGCAGAGCTGCTTGCGACCGAAAACAAGGGAAAGCCGATTGAGGCGTGTCTTACGAAAAAGAAAAAAGAGCTGATCCCCACTGATTTTGGGATCAAACTCATCGAAAACGTCGCTCCGTCACTCACGCTGCCGGATGCAACGGCAGAAATGGAGTTTTCCCTATCCGAAATAGCGGCCGGCAAGAAAACGATGACCGCGTACATCGATGAAATCATCGATGTGGTCAACGACAACATCCGCTTTGCCGAGGCACGCGAATTTCCTCTTGCGGAATCAGAGGATGCTGTGTCCTGCCCGATCTGCGGCAAAGGTACACTACTCAAGAAATTTTCGCCGAAGCTGCAGAAGCATTTCTATATTTGTAGCGATGAGGCGTGTGTGCTTCCGGAAGACGGGCGAAAAATGTTCTATGAGGACGACAAGGGCCCGATCATTGAGCATTGCCCGTTATGCCGCACTGTCTTGCGTCGTCTCAATGGGAAGAACGGCCCGTTTTGGCTCTGTGCAAAGTGCAGCAAGACCTATAACGACAAACATGGACACCCTGAACTGAAAATGTGATTGTCCTGTTGAAAGGGGAATGATACCGTGACAGAAATTGATGAATATGAGGCAACGCAGGAAGATGAACCCGGTGCGCAGACAAGCGAACCGTCTGATGCGAAATCACAGACGGAAGAACTGCTGCCGATGCTGCATTATATGACCAGCGTTCTGCACCAGCTGCAAGAGGCGGCGACCGCCTTGCAGGAAGAACGTGAGAAGCTGCAAACATACGGCTCTCGTCTGAAGGAGATCACCGCTGTCCTTTCGGCCGAAGCCGATCACCTTCAGGAAGCGCAGACAGTGACGCTTCAAAATGTGGAAAGCGGTTGCCGCGATATGTTTGCACTGACGGCGAAGAATTTTGAGCACATGTCTATGGAGGCGCAGAAATGGCAGAAGAAGCTGCTGTATAAGCAGACAAACCGCTTTGAGATGATCGGAATGGTTGCGTACATCATTCCAATCCTGGTAGTTTTGGATATACTGGTGCATATCTATTTCCGATAAACGCGATTTCATGAAGAAAAGGATGGACAACCGTAATTGCGGCTGTCCATCCTTTTTTTCATGGCGATTTTCCGCTATACTGTAACCGACCAAAGTAAACAGAGATAGGAGTTATCGCCATGTGTGAAGATTTTACCATGTTTTTATTAAAACTGCCGGAGTCCTGCAAGAAATTCGTAGCGGCTGACTGCCTCGAATTTCATCTTCCGCGCAAACATCATGACTGTCCTTTCTGCGGATCGCCATACACCTATGTTCATGATTATCGAAAACAGAACTTATGCGGATTCTCCGCAGAAATAACGTATATCTACAAACGGCGCCGGTATCGCTGCCAAGACTGTGGGAAAACTTTTTCCGAGAACAATTCATTCATTGAACGCTATCAGCACACACCTTGCAGCGAGATTGAACACATCGTTCAAGAACTTGCTGATCCCGTTCCTTCATCCCTCATTGCGCACAGGCACGGTATTTCCACAACAACGGTCATGCGTCACTTTGCGCGTTCCGCGCGTGCTGCGAAGGAAGATACAGCAACCGAGCCGTCCTTGAGTGCCGTCATTTCGCTTGATGAGTTTCGCGGAAATGCCGGTGCAAAATTTCAAGTTGTGGTCAACGATTTGCAGCATCGCAAATGCTGTGACATCATCGACGATCGCAGTGCGGCCACACTCTACGATAAAATCCGAAATTATCCACTTGCAGACCGCGCGAATGTCAAACTGGTCAGCATAGACCTGTCCCCGTTCTTTCGCAAACTTGTCGAAGAGTGTCTGCCCAATGCGCAAATAGCGGCCGACAAGTTTCATGCTGTCCGACTTGCCAATGACGCCCTTGACAGCATCCGCAAAGAAGTTCAGGCGGGGCTTGATCCGTCACAGCGAAAGTGGTTTAAGAATGCACGCCGTACGCTGCTCAAGCGGGAACAAAAACTTACATCAAAGGAACATACCAATCTGTCGCGTATGTTTTCGTTTTCCGAAAAACTAACCCATGCCCATGCACTGAAAGAAGAATACTGCAGCCTCTTTGACAGCATCGATCGCGCAGACTTTAAGGAACGGCTGCGGCGATTTAAGGAACACGTTCTTGCTGCCGGCATCGCTCCCTTTAGGCGTGTCCTGAAAACATTGGAAGAATGGAAAGAAGAAATCTGGAACGGTATTCGCACAGGTTACAATAACGGATTTACGGAAGGGTGCAACAACACGATTAAAGTCCTAAAACGTGTGTGCTATGGATTTCGGAACTTTGAAAACTTCCGTCGTCGCATCCTCTATATGCTCAATAACGAAGCACGGCAAAGTCGACGAACAAAGACAGCCTGAAGTTTTTTAATATTTCTCCACAACATTTGACAAAGAGCCACTTTTTTTGCCGGTCTCTCATCTATGACAGTACATTTACTCTGCGCTTCTTTTGCAAAGTTTTTCAAAAACCTGTCATTTATGACAGGTCACAAGCTTTTATCTTTATGCTAAGATAAAAGCAATCAGATTCTCATAAGCGCAAACAAAGACAAAGGAGGAAGAATCATGAAGAAATGGAAATCCGTACTTGCGGCAGCAGCAGCACTCGTCTGTGCAGGCGCCCTCTTTGCGGGCTGCGGCGACGGCGGAGGCATCGGCAGCAAAGGAGCGGCGGACAACGGCCCCGCCGCTCCGAAGGAAGCCGCCGCGCACTTCAAACTCGGCGACAAGGACGTGCCGCTCTACGAGTACACAGGCGCAGAGCTGCCGAAGTTCATCTCCGGCACCACCCTCGCCGTGACGAAGGATGCCATCTACGGCATCGGCTATGGGGCGGACAAGAAGGCGCATCTGCAAAAATTCGCGCTGAAGGACGGCGCGATCACCGGCGTCGAGGATCTCGGCACAGCCGAAGACATGCCCGTCTCCTCGGACGGCACGAACATCTACTACATCCTCGACGGCAAGGGGACGGTTGGCTGCTATGACGGCAAGGCGGCGACGAGCTTCACCGCAGCCAGCGGCGTCGAGGTTAGCCGCGTCTACGCCATCTACGGCGGCAAGGACGCCTACATCAGCGGCCAGTTCGCCTCGAGAGATGTCCTGTTCGGCGCGATCTCCAAGGAGGGCGTAAAGGATCTGAAGACCGCGCTTTCCGAGAAGGTCTATAAAGAGCTCGGCAAAGACTCGAAATCCCCGGACTATGAGACGAACGCCACGCTCGTCGCTGCGGATGCGGACGGCTTCTACATCACGACGCTCGCCACGCACGGCGGCAAGGATAACTGGACGGAGCCGCTCCACATGCACGCACCCGACGGCAAGCTCGTCCGCACCTTCGAGGTGAATACGGACATCCCTGCGGATGCGCAGAAACGCAAGGTCGCTGAGCGCCAGTCGATTGCAACGAAAGACTACGTCGTCTTCTTCGGCAACGGCTTCCTACGTCTCTTCAACAAGAAGGACGGCAAATACGTCGGCGACATCGATCTGCAGCCAAGCGGCAAGAGCCTCTCGCCCGGCAACGTGACGACCGATGACGCGAACCGCCTCTACTTCACCGCCTTCGACCACATCTACCGCATCGACCTGTAAAAACTACTGTACGGAGGTGATCCCCCATGAGGATCCGATCATTCCTCTCTACCGTCCTCCTCACGCTTCTCCTCCTCCCCGCATCCCTCTCTTCAGCAGAGATCACGGGTGAGGATATGGCGCTCGGCGGCATCCGCATCGGCGATACGCGTGCCGAGGTCGAGGAGCTCTACGGCAAGGGCAATCATGTCGCGGACGGCGTGGATGTGTGGAACGGCGAGGATGTCGGCATGCACGTCATCGACTACGGCGCGTCACTCCTCGTGACGTACCGCAGCACTGATAGGGGCTGGCACGTCACCGCAGTGCGGCTCGGCGTGAACGACGTAAACGAGTACAACACGGAGCCGTCCGAGGAGGCGCAGAGCCTTGAGACACCGCGCGGCATCCATCTGGACAGCACGGCGGAGGATCTTGAGGAGGCGTACGGCTACCTGCCGAAGCCCAAGTGCAGCAACAACGCCCCGCCAGTCTGCGGCTACTTCTACGACGGGGAAACGGCACAGCTCGCATTCTACATCTGCGCCGAGCACAGCCCCGGCATCCGCTCCATCTGGCTGCACGAGAAGTAAAGGAAGCACACCTATGAAGGGAGGAACAACCATGCATACCAAAACGTTTCTATCCGCCCTCCTGTCCACGCTCCTCCTCTGTGCGCCTCTCTCGGCGGCAGAAGGTGTCCTGAATGACCGAACGGAGAAGCACACACGGCCGCCGCAGTCCCTAGCGGACGTGCAGGACAGGGCGGCGCGGGACTGGTCACGCTCCGTAGAACCCCCTGTCTCGTGGCTCACTGTCGAGGATCATGTCCTGACGGTTTACGACACAAACGAGGTCAAGGCTTACCGCGCCGTCTATCCCGAGATTGCGCTCGTGGATGATGACAGCTCACCGCTGGCAAAGGCATTTAGAGAGTGGTCTGCAGAGCAGAGCATGGGCGCATGGCACAGCTCGATCCGTACCGCCAGCGAGGAAGCGCGCAGGGACGGGTACGAGCTCCCCTTCTATTACAGCGACATCACGCCGATCTCGCGGTGGGGACGGGTGGATGAGCAGCTCGTCTCGTTCTTTATGGAGGGGTCATCGTATGCGGGCGGCGCACATCCCATCCCCCATGTCGATGCGTATACCTTTGATCGGAAAACGGGGCGGCAAATCGCGCTCGATGAGATCGTCACAAACCGAACGCTCCTGATCGCCGCACTCGAAGCGGCATTCCAAACGCAGTATCCCGCAGCAGTGGAGCGAGATTTTCCGCACGGTGTGATGGAGGCGCTGCTCATGCAGCATCCGTCAGAGAAGGGGCTTACGTCGTTCTGCTGGTACATGGCAGCGGACGGGAGTCTCGTGATCTACTACCCGGACTCCGTGCTCGCCTCCTACGCAGCGGGTGCATTCACCCTCACGATTGCACGACAGGATGCACCGCGCCTCTTTACTGCGGCGTATCCGATGGAATAGTGGCTGAACACAGGAACAGGTGTGCAAAGCAAATACTGCATTGCACACCTGTTCCTGTGTTTTTCTATTCCATAAATGCACGATCAATATCTCGTCCGCCATAGATGACACGAAGGATGGTAACGGTTTCCTGCCCTGTGTCTACCGTGTAGAACACCTCGAAATGATCCACCGGCATAATGCGGACTTGTGGGTATCCCGCAAAGTTTTTCGGATATGCGCGAAATCGCATCGGCAGTTCTGCGAGACTGCCGATCTGTTTCCCAAGCCGCGCAAGCTGCGCATATGCATTCTCCGGTGCCCGCAAAACATCCGAAATATATCGAAAAAGATTTCTAAGGTCTGCCGCCGCCTGAGATGAAACATCAACCCGATACTGCATGATGTCCCTCCATAATCTCCGCAAAAACTTCCTCCGCCGGACGGACTCTGCCCGCCGCAAGGTCTTCCAGCCCTTTTTCCAGTTCGCGTTCGAGTTCTGCCTCACTGAGATCGGCATGATGCAGCGGACGTGTCGCCTCCGATTCCTTCACAGAGAACGGCAGCCCGCGATGGATGAGGCACTGGCGCAGGAATACGTTGACGGCGGTGGAGAGATCGAGCCCGAGGTTCTGGAAGAGTGCCATCGACTGCGCCTTGACGTCGGCATCAATGCGGATCTGTGCGGATACGGTTGCCATAGGATCACCTCCCTCTTTTTGTTTTATATATCCATTATATCAATTTTCCAGTACAGCGTAAACAATTTTTCAAAAGTACGCCGTCAAACTCATCCCGAGCACCTTCTGCCGTGCGCCGTCATACGTACGCCCCATAAAGAACGGCGCGCCGGAGCGGGCGGGGCGCAGATCGAATCCCTCAACGGCAAGCGCGACGCCGCGTGTAAGCACGATGTCGGCACGCGCGCCCCAGCCACGAAAACCCGCACGTCCGAAGAAATGCGGATCGCCGTCCATCGTGTGATGGAGGTAGGTCGCACGCGGCTGGTGATAGTACGCGATCCACGCGCCGTAGTCGCCCGCTCGCTCCACATCGGGCGAGGGGCGCAGGCGCAGCGTCGCCACACAGCCGTGCCCCACGTCCGCATAGCGGTCGAGATCGGTGCGCGCGCCCGTGTAGATACTCGAACTCGAAGCTGCGGTGACGGTCAAAGCGATAGCCTGCGAAGAGTTCGAGGACACGCTGATGATCGATTCCGTTATGTACGGCGAGCGGATTTCTCCGTGCCTCCGCCACCGTAACGGCAGGGGATTCCGTGCGCAGATCGTAGCCGAACACGCCGCCCATCCACTTCGTCCAGTTCCGCTCATAGCCGAGGATGACGCCGCGCCGCCGCTTGCTGCCCGTCGGTCCGACGGTGCGCCCGTAGAAGATGGAGGTCATGCCGACACTCTTGTCACCGTGACGCCAGCGCACGCCCTCGACGCGCTTGTCAAAGACATTGCCCGCGATCGGCGTAAAGATGAATCTGCCCGCGCGAATGCGCACCCCGTGTGCGTTCTCGTGCTCAACGTAGAGACGCGAGAGGTAGAGGTGATGGTCATTCCGATGTGCGCCCGCGATTGTGTCCTTGTCATAGCGCATATCCTCGAGCATGCCGCTGACGCTCCACCCTTCCCCGAGATGAATGGTCGGAGCAATGCGGAAGCGGCGCGTGGAGAGGTACACATCCTGCTTCTTCCCCACGGACGGCAGTTCCATGTGCGCCTTGCCGTAGAGCCAGCGGTAGTCGCCCCAGAATTCGATGCGCGGCAATTTTTCGGCTGCAGATGCTTGAGCGGCAGGGGCGGCGTCTGCGGTCTCTTCCTGCGCGGCGGGTCTCTCTTCGACGGCGGTCGCCGTCTCTGCCGCAGCACAGGAAAGTGGTGCACAGAGCAGCATAATGGGTACGAGTCGATCGATTCGTCGCACAAAAATCCTCCCATCCGATCCACATCTTCACAGATCATTCACACATGAATCAAACTGATTTTATTTTATCATAAAAGATACCAATCCGATAGGAAAAATAAATTCTTCTAGAATTTCTGTAACTAGGACTTTTTTCTCAAGGAATCTCTTACATTTCCATCGAAATGATACAGATTCAAATATGTATATTGGGAGGGGTGGCGATGAAGCGGTTGCATAGGGCACAGTTCCTCGCCTGTGGACTGATCGCACTCCTCTGCGTTCTCCTCATCCCCGCCTCTACATCGGCACTCTCGCTCGCCTACGACCGCAACTACGGCACGGCCTATGGGACCATCCTGCAAAGCACCGCCGATGTGCCGATCGAGGCGCAGGGATATACGCGAAATCAGCTCGAGCTGTTTCTGGATCGCCGCGTGGATGCGGTCGAGGTCTATGATTTTCAGGCGGAACAATTCCTGCGCGGGGCGGCGGAGGAGCTTTACTGGTACCCGCATTACAGGGCGACGGTGGTGCTCGCTGTGCACACAGATGCGCCTGTCCCCGTAAAGGGGTGGGCGGATCTCAGGGAGGGCGTCACGATCGCCCTGCCCGAGCAGTCGCCGGAGCGCGAGATCTTCTTTCTGGCACTGGTGCAGGGGAGCTCCGGCGATCAGGATACGGCATTTGCACGTCTCGCACGGATGAAGGCAGAGGGACGGCTGCGTTTTTACGCAATGCACCGCGGGACGTGGGGCATTCTGGCAAATGCGGGAGCAAACGATGTCTACGTCCTCTTTGCCCATGAGGCGGAGCGCCTTATTCGGCGCGGCGCACGCCTGCGGATTATCGAGCCCGCCGAGGGGACGCTCACACTGACAAAGGGCGTGCTCTCGCGCACCCCCATCACATTCTCGGAGGCGCTTCCGGGGGAGCTGGGTGCCGCAGGTTATCCGCCGCTCCCCCCGTCTGCCGCTGCCGGCCACGCGGTGCCGCCCGATTTCCCGCACGTCCTCCGCACGGTGAACACGCGCTATCACGCACAGATCATGGAGCGGCCTGCGTTCATGCCTGCAGAGGCGCACGAGAGGTTTATGGTTCTCGTACTGATGCTGCCGCTCACCGTCATCTGGGGCGCGTACATTTACCGCCGTGTGCTCCATCACGGGGCGCGCCGTGCCGTTCTCCTCCTCGTCGCCATGCTGCTCCTCTGGGAGCTGACGCGTATGGCGAAAATCCTCACATTCTTGCACGACAGTACATTGGAGCGCATGCTCTGGTATCTCTTCTACGTGTTCCGCGCGGGGCTCTCGGTCGCACTCCTCTGGATCGCGTGGAGCGCGGACGAGGACGCGCTCAACCGCAGGATGCCGCCGTGGCTGAAGGCGGTATTCGGAATCAACCTCCTGCTCGCCGCGCTCATCCTCTGCAACGACTCCCACCAACAGTTCTTTGCGTTCACATGGGACAACGTTCTGCAGGAGTGGCAGGAACATCTCGCATGGGGCGCGTATGTCTACTGGACGCTCTGGTTCGGCGAGATCCTCGCGGCACTCCTCCTCCTCGAAAAGGCAAAGCGGCAGCAGGTGCTGCGCCCCGTGATGCTGCTCCCGTTTGTCTTCTTTGTGCTCTTTATCACGTACTCCATTGCCTATCAGTATGTGGCGTGGGTGCAGTGGCCGGAGCTGACCGCAGTGACGGCACTCTTCTTCCTCGCGCTCCCCGAAATCTGTCTGCACACAGGACTGATGCCGTCGAACCGTCTGCACGAAACATTCTTCATACACGCGCAGCTCGCTATGCAGCTCGTGAACGCGGCGGGGACTCCCGTCTTTGCCTCGGCTCTGCGGCTCGACGAGGCGGCACGCGATACGCGCACCTCGCGCATGGAGCTCCACGGCGGCGCTCTCCTCTGGCAGGAGGATCTGCGGCTCCTGCACGAGCGGCAGCGGCAGCTTGCCCTCACGCGTGACGCGCTGGAGCGCGCCCACACCCTCCTGCGCGCGGAGCACACGATCCGCAGGAAGTTGCTCGCCCTGACGCTCCGGCGGAGGCTCTCCGAGGAACTGGAGGCGATCCTTGCCGCCAAACGTCCGCTCCTGCGCCGCTTTCGCGAGGCGCTGATGGAAACGCAGGACGAGGAGGAGGTCATGCGGCTCATCCGGCGGCTCAATCTGCTCTCCTCCTATCTGAAAAAGCGCTGTGTTCTCTTCCTCAAAGGGCAGGAGGACGGCACTGTGCGCGCTGATGAGCTCGCGATGGCAGTCTCGGAGATCTGCGCCTACCTGCGCCCCCTCGGTCTGCATGTCGGTGTGGAGTGGGCGCAGGCGGAGCTGCTACATGCGGAGACCGTACTCGCACTCTTCGACGCATTCGCGGAGCTGCTGACGTGTGCGGCTGCCGCAGGAACAGAGCACGTCTTCTGCCGCTTCACGGACGACACCGTCATCTTCCTGCTGGGGGATGCCGACTGGATTGCCCCGTGGGCGGCAGCGTGGCAAGAGGAACACGGCACAGACGTCACCACAGAGGATCGCGGTTATGCACACGCGCTGACCATCCGTTCCGCCGCCGCGATGCAGGAAGGAAAAGGCGGCAGAGCCGCACACGCTGCAGAGGAGCACCGCAGCACACAGGACGGGGAGCGGAGGGGTACAACATGGAACGGCTGACCTTGTACGGCTATGGGGAAATTCTCATCCTTGTGCTGCTTGCCGGCTTTGTCCTCATCGCCCAGAGTGCGGCACTCTGTTGGGCGTTCACCCATCTCTCGCGCCGCCGGATCTGCCACCTGCTGCCGGAGACGGCGGCACTCGCCGTCATCCTCCTCACAACGCTGCTACTCGGCGGTGCATGGAAGCTCTTCTTTGCAGGGCTGTCGCCGCTCGGCTGGCTCGCAGCCGAGCGGTGGACAGCGGGGCTCCTTGCTCTCGTCGTCGGGCTCACTGCCTGCGAGCGCAGGCTTCTCTCTGCACTCCTGCTCGCGTTTGCGGGTCTCTGCTCACTGCCGATGATGGACGACTTTCTCCCGATGAACGCTGCTCTCGTCCTTCTCCTGCTCGGCGTGCGGCTTGTGCTGCTTGCCATGCGCGCGCGTGCGCGCAGGACGCACACGGTGACGATCTCTTCCATCCGCACGGGACTCGACCTCCTGCCCGTGGGGATTCTCTTTGCCCGCGAGGATCACGCTGCCGTACTCGTCAACATCGCCATGCTGCACTTCATGGAGCGCCTCTTCGGGCGGCAGTATCGGAACGCCTCCGTATTCTGGCAGGATCTCACAGCGTTTGACGCGCCCGCTGTCGCAGAAAAGCGGCAGCGCGAGAACACCGTCCTCTTTCGCTTTACTGCGGGCGACGTGTGGATCGTGCAGCGCGTCCAGCTGCTGGGTGCGCTCCCGGGCTGGCAGCTGACCGCCTCCTGCGTTACGGAGCTGGACGCCGTCACGCAGGAACTCAGAGAGAAGAATGAGGAGCTCAGCACTACGCTCAGCGCCCAGAAGGAGCTCCTTCAAAACCTCGAGCGTACGGAGCGCAGCCGAACGCTGCAGGAGATCACCTCACGCGTACACGATGTCCTCGGTCAGCGCATCAGTATGCTCCAGCAGCTGCTCGCGAGCCCCGCGCCAAAGGACGCGCTCCGCACGATTGTGCGCATTGACAGCCTCTTGGAGTCCGTTCCGCTCGCGCAGGAGCCGCACCCTGCAACACTGCTCGCCGATATGACGGACACCTACCGACGGCTCGGCATACGGCTCACGATCACAGGCAGCCTGCCGCACAATCTGCGGCGCGCACGTACCTTTGCCGCCATTACGCGCGAGGCGCTGAGCAACGCCGTCTGTCACGGACGCGCAAACGCAGTTCACATCACGCTCACCGAGCGGCGGCTGCGTATCCGCGACAATGGCATCGGCTGCACAGAGCTGCATCCCGGCGGCGGACTCGCGGGTATGATGCGCCGCGTGAATGAGCTTGGCGGACGTCTTCTCATCACCCCCTCGCCACATTTTGAACTCGACGCACAGATAGGGGAGAAACAGGGATGATTAAACTTCTTCTCGTGGACGATCAAAAAATTCTGCTCGAAGGATTGGAGCAGATCTTTACCCCCCTCGACGACATGGATGTGGTCGGCAGCCTCCTCCTCTCAGAGCTCGTGGAGGAGGCGTGCGCACGCCTCATGCCCGATCTCGTACTCATGGACATCTGCATGGAGGGGCGCACGAGCGGCATACAGATCTGTGCGCGCCTCAAGGCGCGTTTCCCGGAGCTGCGCATCGTCCTCATGACGGGCATGCAGGAGGTCTCCTTCCTCACCCGGGCAAAGGAAGCGGGTGCGGACAGCTTTATCTACAAGGAGTCCTCGGGGGAGGCATTCGCCGCCTGCATCCGTGCAACCATGCGCGGGAAAAAAATCTTCCCGGACCTGCACGGCACATACAACTTCGGCAATGCGGACATCCCGCTGACGAAGCGTGAGTTCGCCATTCTGCAGCAGATCTGCCACAACAAGACATACGATGAGATCGCCGATGCGCTGGGGATTACGAAGCGCACCGTCCACTTCCATGTCAGCAACATGCTCTCCAAGACGGGCTACAAGACCATCGTCGGACTTGCCGTTGAGGCAACCGAACGCGGATATACCGGGAGTGCCGAGTAAATATGGGACGCGTACTTGATCGTATGCGCCCCATATTTTTCAAATTTTTTTGCAAAACCTGTCATTTATGACAGTACGCTTTTTTTCATGATATGTTACAATAGAGAAGAACTTTCAGAACACTCTTGTTTATTCTACAGAGGAGGAATAATTATGGGTCTCATCCAGGCAGCAGTCGGCTCTGTGGGCGGCGTTCTTGCCGATCAGTGGAAAGAATACTTCTACTGCGACAGCCTCGACAAGGACTCCCTCGTCGCAAAGGGACAGAAGCGCGTCAGCGGCCGCAGCTCGAACACGAGCGCAACGGACAACATCATCAGCAGCGGCTCCGTCATCGCCGTCAACGAAGGACAGTGCATGATCATCGTCGAGCAGGGTAAGGTCGTCGAGATCTGTGCCGAGCCTGGCGCATTCACGTACGACAGCTCCACCGAGCCGACGGTCTTTGGCGGTGACCTCGCGAACGACCTCGTGTCCGTGTTCAAGAATATCGGAAAGCGTTTCACGTTCGGCGGCGACGCACCGAAGGATCAGCGCATCTACTATTTCAATACGAAAGAAATCATGGGCAACAAGTACGGGACGGCGCAGTCCATCCAGTTTGAGACCATGATCGGCCAGTACATGCTGAACGTCAACATCCGCTGCTTCGGCGAGTACAGCTACCGCATCACGAATCCGATCCTCTTCTACACGAACGTCTGCGGCAACGTCGAGGGCGTGTACGAGCGCAGTGAGATCGACTCACAGCTCAAAAGTGAGCTCCTCACCGCTCTGCAGCCCACGTTCGGGCGAATCGCCGCCAAGGGCATCCGCTACACCCAGCTCATCAACTATACGAAGGACATCCGCAACGAGCTGTCCGAGGAACTGTCCGACGAGTGGGGCAAACGGCGCGGCATCGAGATCGTCTCCTTCGGTGTGTCGAGCGTCAAGGCGGACGAGGAGGACGAGAAGCGCATCAAGGAGATCCAGGACAGCGCCATCATGAGCGACCCGAACCTGCGCGCGGGCCGTCTCGCCACCGCGACGGCAGATGCCATGCGCACCGCCGCCGGCAACGAGGCGGGCATGGGCGGCGCGTTCGGCTTCATGGGTATGGGCATGGCGGGAAACGCCGGCATGGGTGCCATGGGCGCATTCGGGGCGCAGGGCGGCGCGGCTCCTGCGGG
>CALALM010000407.1 GCA_937925565.1 uncultured Centipeda sp. | reverse complement strand
AGGATGGCGAGCTCGGCTCGTACATCTTGATCGAACTGCCGTCCTTGACGAAGATCGCGAACTTGCCCGCCTTCACATGGTTCTGGAAGTCGCTCTGGCTGATCGTTCCGCTCCACATAGCGAATGTCATAGAGGACATTGCCAGCATCAGTGTAAAGACCAGTGCCATCACCTTTGCCGCCCGTTTCATCATACATCATCTCCTTTTTACATCAACACAGACTGCTCGGAAAATGAAACTGCGCAGTTCATTTTTCTTATTATATCCGAGAATGATAGGGAACCGTACTGTTATAAATAACAGGTCGAGCAAAAAAATTTCAAAAATCTTCCAAGAACCTGTTATTTATGACAGGTCACAAGCGATTCTCTTTATGCTAAGATGAAATCAATCGAATTCTCACATTTTTCATCCATATGTGAAAGGATGCATACCAAAGCCCTATCATCGAAAGGCAGGTGATCCTCATGCCGGAGGAGGTTCGCGCGATCCAGTGCCGCAGCTGCGGCGGGGCGATGTACTCCGACCAAAAGGCGGCGGCGTATGTCTGTGCGTTCTGCGGCACGTCGGTTCCGTGGACGAACGAACAGGTCTTTTGGGCGTCGCCGATCACATTCCGTCACAAGCCGATGCAGATCATAGACGGCGCGATGAAGCTGGGACACGTCGAGGTGATGACGGGTGTCGACCCGCACAACGAGCGGGTTCTCAGTCAAAAATACCGCCAAAAGAGCGTCGCGGGCAAGCTCGCGCTCTGGGACGATACGACGGTGGAGGCGTTTGCGGGCATCTGTCAGCTCACGTTCGTGTGCCCATTCTGCGGCGGAGAGTTCACGGGAGAGTCAACGCAGCATTTCTTTACGTGCGGCTACTGCAACAATACGTTTGAGGACGAGGAACTCGTGCGTCCCGGCGGCTATCGGCGAGAGTTCATCATGGGTGTCGGCGCGGAGAATGTGCCGGAGAAGGCGATTCCATTCGCCGTGACACCGGTGCAGGCGCAGAATGCTGCGCGCGTGCTCGCACAGCAGTTCCCGCAGGAGTTTGCAAATCAGGACATCGAGCGGCGCATCCGCACCGAGATGACGGCGGTCTACATCCCGTTCTCGCTCGCCGACCTCAGTGTCAAGATGTCCGTTCACAGCAATCGCGGCGATTTCGAGGCGTACGAGGAGATTGTCAACTGGGCGTGCCCCGACACGACGCTCTATGACATCCATCTGCTCGATCGGCTCGACCCATGGGATTTCGGCGCGGTGACACCATTCGATCCCGCCTTCGCCGAGGGACGCTTCCGCATCGCGTCGACGGCAAACAACGCCTCACGCGCGGATGTGATCGACAATCTCCTTGCGGAGCGGCTCGTCATCGATCTGAAGGACAGCTTCGCACTGACGAAGGCAAAGATCTTGCTCTGGGGCCGGGATTTCCGCAAGCACAAGAGCGCGACCTTCCTCCTGCCCGTCTACTATCTGGATCGGCGCGCAGAGGATGGCGAAAGCGCACGGCAAGTACGCATCGCGGTGAACGGACAGACGGGCAAGGCAGCCGCACTGTTCTATCAATACGGGCGGGAGGAACGGTACGTCTCGCGTGTACCGTCTCACCCGAAGGCAATGTCGACGGAGCACACGGTGCGCACGCCGCCCGTTGCGGTCAAACGCGTCGGCTCGCCGTTCCTGCACCGCGTCCTGCCGCTCGATCAGGTGCTGCAGAAATCGTTCGGACAGCGTCTACGCGGGTTATTCGGATTTGGTGGCTAAAGAGCATAGGAAAAAGTGAGGTTGTTATACGAAGCTAAACGGCTTCGTATAACAACCTCACTTTTTATGCATTCAAGACGGATGCACTCAGCATGCCACAAATCTCCCGCAAAAAAGGGAACACAAAAACAACTTCACGCAAAACAAAGAATATCAAAAATATTTTCCTTGCTTTTTATTTGTTTATGTTGTATTATGTCGTCAACACAGAAGAAACAACAACTTCAAAAATATGTATTATGTTTTAAGAGAGGAGTGTATGCCTATGACGGACAAGAGCTGTTATCTAGCGATCGACATCGGTGCGTCGAGCGGTCGGCACATTCTCGGTTGGATGGAGAACGGCAAACTCCGCCTCGAGGAAATCTATCGCTTCGAGAACCGACTGGAGACGATGCACGGTCATCTCTGTTGGAATCTTGCGCATCTCTTTGACGAGGTTACAGCAGGGCTCAAGGAATGCGCTGCACTGCGGCGCATTCCGCAGTCGATCGGCATCGACACATGGGGTGTGGATTTCGTTCTGCTGGACAAGCAGATGATCGGCGATCCGATCTCCTACCGTGACAGTCGGACGCAGGGGATGGACGCACTTGTGCGGCAGAAGATCTCGGACAAGGATCTCTACGCACGCACGGGCATCCAAAAGCAGCCCTTCAACACGATCTATCAGCTCGTGGCACTGCAAGAACAGGAGCCGGAACTCCTCACGCGTGCGCATCATTTTCTGATGGTGCCGGAGTATTTGAACTACCTCCTGACGGGCGCGATGGTCAACGAGTACACGAATGCCACAACAACACAGCTCGTAAACGCAGAGACACAGAATTGGGATTTCGATCTGATGGATCTGCTCGGCATTCCCCGTCGGATCTTCGGCGAGCTCGCCCTCCCCAAGACGGTGATCGGCGGCCTCTGTGCTGAGATTGCCGAGGTCGTCGGTTTTCAGACGAAGGTCGTCCTGCCCGCGACGCACGACACGGGTTCTGCGGTGCTCGCCCTGCCGACGAATGAGCGGGATGCGATCTACCTCAGCTCGGGGACATGGTCGCTCATGGGCATCGAACGCCTCGTACCCGACTGCGGCGAGGAGAGCCGCCGCCACAACTTCACGAACGAGGGCGGCTACCACTACCGTTACCGTTATCTCAAGAACATCATGGGGCTGTGGATGATGCAGTCGCTGCGGCGGGAGTTCCGTCACAAGTACAGCTTCGAGGAGATGTATCTGCTCGCCGGGATTGCACGTTACTTCACGTCGACAGTCGATGTGAACGACAGCCGCTTCCTCGCACCGGACAGCATGACAGAGGCACTGCGCGCGTACTGCCGTGAGACGGGGCAAGAGGTGCCGGAGACAGAGGGCGAACTCCTCTACTGTGTCTATCGCTCCCTCGCCAAATGCTATGCACAGACGGTCACGGAGATCGAGGAACTGACGGGAAGAACCTACGACGTGATCCACGTCATCGGCGGCGGTTCACAGGATCGTTTCCTGAGCAGGCTGATCGCAAGCGAAACAAAGAAGAAGGTTTTTACGGGTCCGATTGAGGCGACCGCCATCGGCAATCTGATTGTGCAGATGCTCGAGGACAAGGTATTCGCCGATCTGCCCGAGGCAAGGGAGGCCATTGCGCGCTCCTTTGATGTGAAACGTACATCCGCATGGGATGAATCGGTCTGGAGGGAAAAACATGGAATTTAAGAATGCAAGCGAACGCTACGCCGCCATCGGAGTCGATGTGGAGGCTGCGCTGAAAAAACTCGCCGAGGTGCGCATTTCCATGCACTGCTGGCAGGGCGACGATGTGCGCGGATTCGATGCAGAGTCGCTCTCGGGCGGCATCGCGGCGACGGGCAACTACCCCGGACGCGCGCGCAACGCCGATGAGCTGATGGCGGACATCCGTAAGGCGTACTCACTCATCCCGGGCAAGCACAAACTCAATCTGCACGCGTCCTACCGCATCACAGACGAAAAGGTCGATCGCGACGCACTCGAGCCGAAGCACTTTGCTGCATGGGTCGACTTCGCCCGCGCAGAGGGCATCGGTCTCGACTTCAATCCGACATACTTCTCGCACCCGAAGGCAGCGGACAATCTGACGCTCTCGAACCCTGACAAGAACATCCGCGATTTCTGGATCGCGCACGGCAAGGCGTGCCGTCGCATTGCGGACTACTTCGGCAGAGAGCTCGGCATCACCGCGCTGAACAACGTGTGGATCCCCGACGGCACAAAGGATGTCCCCGGCGACCGTCTCGGTCCGCGTATGCGTCTCAAGGAGTCGCTCGATGCGATCTTTGCGGAGAAGTTCGACAAGTCACATATGGCGGATGCGATCGAGGGCAAGGTGTTCGGGATCGGCGTAGAATCCTACACGGTCGGCTCGCATGAGTTCTACATGAACTACGCGGCAAAGAATGGGCTCATGTGCCTCCTCGACACGGGGCACTATCATCCGACCGAGGTTGTCTCGGACAAACTGTCCTCCATGCTCATCTTCAACGAGAACGTCGCCCTCCATGTGAGCCGCCCCGTGCGCTGGGACAGTGACCATGTGATCAAGCTGGACGACGAGCTCAAGGAGCTGGCAACGGAACTCGTACGGTGTGATGCGCTGCATCGCGTGTTCATCGGCCTGGACTTCTTCGACGCAAGCATCAACCGCATCGCGGCGTGGGTTGTCGGTATGCGCAATATGCAGAAGGCACTGCTCTACGGACTGCTCTCCCCGAACGATCAGCTGCGCAAGTGGCAGGAGGCACAGGACTACACAGATCTGCTCGTCGGTCTCGAGGAGATCAAGACGCTGCCGTTCGGCGTAATCTGGGCGGAGTTCTGCCGCCGTGCAAATGTGCCGGAGGACGGTGCGTGGCTGCCGGAGGTTCGTCGCTACGAGTCGAACGTGCTGGCAAAGCGCTGAACACGGAAGCAAATGGAAGGGAATACTATGGATATCAAGCAGTCGGACTTTTTACAGGGCTTTGTCCGGCTCACGGCGGACGCGTTCCGCAAGGGCTGGCATGAGCGCAACGGCGGCAACCTCTCCTACCGCATCCGCGCGGAGGAGATTGCGGTAGCAGAGGACTCTCTGCACGCCCCGACGGAGTGGCTGCCGATCGGCAACACGGTGCCGGAACTGGCAGACGAATACTTCCTCGTCACGGGCAGCGGCAAGTATATGCGAAATGTGGAGCTCGCACCCGAGGAGAACGCCGCCGTCATCCGCGTGGACGAGCGCGGTGAGAACTACGCCATTGTCTGGGGACTGACGAAGGGTGGTCGCCCGACGAGCGAGCTGCCCACGCATCTCGCGGCGCACGAACTGAAGAAGCGCCTCTCGGACGGTACGAACCGCGTGATCTACCATGCGCACCCGACGAATCTCATCGCGCTGACCTTCGTTCTCCCGCTCGAGGACAAGGCATTCTCACGCGAGCTGTGGGAGATGGCGACGGAGGATCCCGTGATCTTCCCCGAGGGTCTGGGCATCGTTCCGTGGATGGTGCCGGGCGGCAAGGAGATTGCCGATGCCTCGGTGCGCCTTCTGGAGAAGTACCGCGCCATCGTCTGGGCACATCATGGGCTCTTCGTCTGCGGAGACGATTTCGACGAGGCATTCGGACTAATGGATACGGTGGAAAAGGCATCTGAGATCTGTGTCAAGGTGCTCTCGATGGGCGGCAAGCGGCAGACCATTCCAAAGGAGGGTTTCCTGCAGCTCGCAAAGGATTTCAAGATCGACCTCAACACGGCGTTTCTGGACTGACCCGTATTCCCTAAAACACAGCTGCACAGCAGCGGAAAGGTGGAACTCCTATGCTTGGAGTAAAACAGGACATGCACATGTCCGCTTGGAAAAAGACGCTGATCGCCGGCCTCATCAGCTACATTGATGCCGGCTCCATTGTCGCCGGTGCCTCCGGTCTCAGTATGTGGGCAGACTATCTCGGCATGAGCAGCGTACAGATGGGGCTTCTCGCCGCACTCTCGTCAAACACGGGCGGCGCGGCACTCGGCGCACTCATCGGCGGCAGGATCTGCGACAAGTACGGGCGTAAATTCGTCTACAACTGGGCACTGCTCATCTACATGATCGGCGTCGCCATCATCTGCTTTGCGACGAACTATCCGATGTTCCTGCTCGGCTACGTCGTCGTTGGCCTCACGGTCGGCGCGGACGTTGTCGCCTCATGGACATTTATCGCAGAGGAGGCACCGTCGAAGGATCGTGCGAAACACTGCGGCTCGGCGCAGATTGCGTGGATGCTCGGCCCTGTCGTCGTGTTTGCCGCCTCCATCCCGATGAACGAGATGTTCGGGCTGCTCGGCAACCGCCTCATCTTCGCACATCTCATCGTTGTCGCTGCATGGATCTGGTACCAGCGGCTCAAGATGCCCGAGTCTGCCGAGTGGACGGCAGCAAAGGAGCGCGAGCAGGAGCTCGCCGCACAGGGCATCACAGAGCGCAAGGCGACCTACGCCGACATCCTGCGCGGCACATCCCTGCGCACCGTCGTCATGTGCTGCGGCGTCTATGCCATGTGGAACCTCGCCGCAAGTACGAACGGCTTCTTCATGCCGTATGTCTATGAGCACGTCGGCAACCTCAGCAATTCGATGGGGCTCTTCCTCACCTCACTGAACTTCGCCGTCTGTATCCTCACGACCATCATTTTTATGTATACGGCAGACCGCTTCAACCGCCGCAAGATCTTTGCGATCTTCTCCGGTCTCGGTGTCATCAGCTGGCTCGTCTGGGTGCTTCCGCCCGATATGCTCCAGACATGGATGCTCTTCTTCTTCACGATCGTATGGGGCTTCTCCATGCAGCAGCAGTTCTATCAGCTGTGGAGCTCCGAACTCTTCCCCGTCCGTTACCGCGCGACAGCACAGGGACTCACCTTCTTCATCACACGCTTTGCCGCAGCCGTCTGGGGATTCGCCGTCCCCATCATCATGGAACTGCTCGGCTTCCAGACCGCCGCAGTTCTCATGGTCGGCTTCTGCGTCGTCAGCTGGATTGCGGGCACGTTCTTCGGTGCGGACGACCGCGGCAAGACGCTCGACGAGATCACAGCCGAGCGTTATGGCGACGAGGTGGATGAGAACGGCTGGCTGGTTGATCCCGCCACGCGTGCAGGAGCAAAGTGATGGAACGATTCGCATGGAAGGCCACGGTAAAGGACGGTATGCTCGCCGAGTATCGGCGGCGGCATGACACCATCTGGCCGGAACTGAAAGAGGTGCTGAAGGAGGCGGGCATCTCGAACTACACGATATGGAATACGGGCAACGAACTCTTCGGCTACTTTGAGTGTGAAAAGGGCGTTGCCTACGCCGAGGAATACCAAGCAAAAAGTGCGGTCGTCGACCGCTGGAACGAGTACATGAAGGATGTCATGGTCATGGAGCTCGATCCCGTCACCGGCGCACAGCCGCGCATGGAGCAGGTCTTCTTCCTATCCTAACAAATTACATAGAAACGGGGCGTTGTACAAAGCGTAAAACTTCGTACAACGCCCCGTCTTTGTGTTCAGTCAACCAGCTCGATGCCTTTCTCCGCGATAAATGTCTGCCACCCCGCATCAGGAGGGCGATCTGTGACAATCGTCGCGACCCGTGCAATGTTACACGTCTGCGTGAATGCAGTACGACCGAACTTGGAGTGATCGGCGAGCAGCATGGTCTCTTTCGCCTGCGCGATCATGACCTGCTTGATGACACTCTCCTCCTCGTTCGACTCCATGATCCCCTTCGTCTGATCCAGTCCCTTGCAGCTGATTACTGCACGGTCGACGAAGTACCTGCGGAGCGTATCACACGCAACCGCCCCCGTCAGTGCTCCCGAATTCTGACGCAGTGTGCCGCCTGTCGAGATGAACTTAAACGGTGCATTCAAGAAGCGATGGATGAGCCGGATCGAGTTCGTGATAATCGTGAGGTCTTTCTTGTTCTGCAAGACCTTGAAGAGTGCCATACACGTCGTGCTCGAGTCCACCATGATCGTATCGCCGTCGTGGATGAGACGTGCCGCCTTCTGCGCAATCGCCTCCTTACCCGCACTGTTGACCGCGCTGCGCCGTATAAAGGAGAGATCCTCGCTCGTGTGCTCGGCGAGCGTTGCCCCGCCATAGCTGCGGCGCAGGAGGTTCTCTCCCTCAAGTTTCTCGAGATCGCGGCGCACCGTCTCCTCCGTCACACCGAAGAGCTTGCTCAGCTCCGAGACATAGACCTTTTGCTCCAGCTGCAGCTTCTCCATGATCTTTTGTCGCCGTTCCACTCCGAGCACGCCGGCACCTCCTATCGAATAATATCACTGTAAAATTCGCCTCCACACAGCTTTTCTCCTGCAAACCGCAAGGCACACGAAAAAAGAAAATGCTGCGATACGATTTGCTTCGTACCGCAGCATTTTCTTTGCCTCAGCCGTTCTGCGACCAATCCCGTTGGAGAGGTTCGCCGTCGTTCACGCGGATGGAGATTTCCTGCCCGCTGTCATCCCGGTGCTCAAACGCGATTGACCATTCCTGCATTTCGCCGCCCGTCTCTGTCCACAGGACGTGCAGCCCCATACCGGGGCCGTCGGCGAGAGCATTGTAGGAAACGACCTCCTGCCCGTTGATGGCGTTGCCGAGAACCTCCAGGCATTTTGTGCCGTCCTCGGCGTACCAATCACCCTGCAGCCACGCCATCTGCACGGCGATCTCATCCGCGCTCTGCACGCGTTCCGCCGGCATTACCGCTTCCCGTTGCACGTCTCGCCCAGGCTGCCACATCTCTGCATCGGCAGCCGTCCCGACGCCGTGCACCGAAAGTGCGAACAGCGCACTCCCCATGAGCATACATAACCTTTTCATGATGAACCTCCTATCCTAGTCCACCGTCCACTCGTTGACGTTCCAGAAGATCCCGCTGCCACGATGTCCGAGCAACATATCCTCGGTGATGCCGTGAATGCGCGTATTTGTCACATAGATGGAATCGACGTAGCAGAGGAAGGTATACGGCGGATCCTTTGCCAGCTCCTCCTGAAAGAGTCCGTACAGGCGCATGCGCTCGGTAGGATCGCTCGTCTGCCGCGCCGCCGTGAGATAGGCGTCCACGCGCGGGTTCGCATAGTGTCCCTCGTTGGCGACCTGCTTCGTTCCGAACACCTTGTATATGTGTGCATCTGCGTCGAGCGTGCTGCCCCAGCCGATGAGATACGCCATCTGCCCATCCCAGTCCACCTGCGCCGGCTGCTCAACGGTGCAGTGAATGCCGACCGCATTCAGCTGCTCCGCTACTGCCTTCACGATTTCAAACCGTCCGAATCGGTCATTTTGCACGGACAGGACGAATCCGACTTCCTCTCCGCCGCGCTCGTAGTACCCCTGCGCCCCCATCGTGCAGCCTGCCGCCTCAAGCAGCGCCCGTGCCTTCGCCGGGTTGTAGTCATAGTGCTCGATGTTCGGGTTGTTGTAACGATTCCTCTGCAAGGGGCCGTACGCCGGAATCCCCTGTCCGAACAGGACATCGCGGACAATCGCCTCTCGGTCGACGGCACAGGAGATTGCAGGAATGAGGTCACGGTTCCGCTGCCAGTAGGGATGTTTGAAGTTATACAGGATGGCACGGTAGTCCGTCGTCTTCATGTCATAGTAGCGAAAGCCGCTCTTTCCGGCAAAGGCGTCGGCATTTTTCGGAGTGAGGCGCGCCATGTCGATCTTCCCGTCCGCGAGTCCTGCCGCCTCGTCGTCGTCATTCGCCGTCACGCGAAAGATGACGCGCTCGATCTTTGGCGCACCGCGATAGTAGTGCTCATTCCGCACGAGGACAATTTTCTTGCCCGCCTCCCAACTCTCGATTCTGTACGGTCCCGTCCCGATCGGATGGCGAAAGAATCCCGTTTTCGTGAGATCCTTGCCCGCCAAGAGGTGCGCCGGCAGAATGGGCTGCGTCATATAGTCGAGGAACGCCTCGTTATGCGCGGCAAGACGGATGCGCACGGTTCGCTCATCCACCGCAGTGATCTCGCGCACATCCTCGAAATACGGGCGCTGTAGGGATCTATTTTTCGGGTCGAGAATCGCCTCGATGGTGAACTTCACATCGTCCGGACAAAGGGGTTCCCCATCGTGCCACGTCACACCCGCACGGAGATGAAAGGTATAGGTGTGCGTCGCCGCATCATACGCCCACGACTCCGCGAGCGCAGGAACCGTCGCCCCCGTGCCGTCACGACGCATGAGTCCGTCAAAGAGCAGCGGGTCGATCTCCCCATACGCGTCGTGCAACGGGTTGATCCGTTCATAGTCGTGCGAGCCGTAGACCATCTGTGAGCCGGGCACCTCCGCAGACCGCTTCTCCCCGCAGCCGGAAACGAGCAGTATAAGCGCGCATAGGGCAAACAAAAGCAATCGTTTCATCGTACACCTCCTGTTCCGCAAAACTCTTTTGGAAGTGCCGATAAAATTTATCGGCACTTCCTGTTATCGTCAAAGATTCGTCCTTCCACTATCATTTCCTCTTTTTTCCATCTCGTAACAGTTCAAAAAATTTTTCCAAGGAATCGCTGATAAAAAGAAGCGGCTGCTGTATACGAAGGGAAAACCTTCATAACAGTAGCCGCTTTTTTCGCCCCTATCGGGGCCCCCTCTCAGACCGTCTTCCGATCACATCTTCTCCCAGGCGGTAAACTCGTAGGCACGCGCTCCTCCACCGATATCCACACCCTGATGGTAGTAGTCGTAGTAGCCATACTCCTCGAGGTAGTCCCGCACGGCATTGTTGCCCGTATAGACTGTGTACCTGCCGCTCGGCAGCGCACTCTTGAACTCGCTGACCGCAGAGGATGGCGAGCTCGGCTCGTACATCTTGATCGAACTGCCGTCCTTGACGAAGAT
>CALALM010000406.1 GCA_937925565.1 uncultured Centipeda sp. | reverse complement strand
TGAAGCTGCATCCTCTCGCGTGCACGGCGTACAACGCGGACTTTGACGGCGACCAGATGGCGATTCATCTGCCGCTGTCGGCGGAGGCACAGACCGAGGCGCGCGTGCTCATGCTCGCCGCGAACCACATCCTTGCACCGAAGGACGGCAAGCCCATCATCGTTCCCTCGCAGGACATGGTGCTCGGCTCATACTACCTCACGAAGCTCAAACCCGGCGCCGTCGGTGAGGGCAAAGTCTTTACGGGGATCGCGGAGGCACTGCTCGCCTATCAGGAGAAGGTGCTCGATCTGCAGGCGGAGATTCGCGTGCAGATCGCGGGCTACGGACTTGTCCGCAGTTCGCTCGGACGCCTGATTTTCAGCGAGAGTTTGCCCGAGCAGCTGCGTCACTATCATCAGGACGCGGAAACGGGCGAGTGGAGCCTCGGCGTTCTCATGAACAAGAAGGAGCTCGGCAAGCTCGTTGCGAACTGTTACGATCACTTTGGCGCGACCAAGACCGCCGAGGTCATCGACAATGTAAAAAATCTCGGCTATCATTACGCCTGCATTGCGGGTATGACGGTCGCCGTCTCCGATGTCATCGTTCCGCCGAAGAAGAAGGAGATCATCGCCGATACGCAGGCGCTTGTCAACAAGGTTGAGCGCCAGTTCAGTCGCGGTCTCATCACCGAGGACGAGCGCTACAAGAAGGTCGTCCAGCTCTGGACGAAGGCAACGGACGATGTCGCGGACGCGATGATGGACAACATGGATCCGTTCAACCCCATCTTCATGATGGCGGACTCCGGCGCGCGCGGCAACAAGCAGCAGATGCGCCAGCTTGCGGGGATGCGCGGACTGATGGCGGATCCGTCCGGTAAGATCATCGACCTGCCGATCACGGCGAACTTTCGCGAGGGTCTGACCGTTTCCGATTACTTCATCTCCTCACACGGCGCGCGCAAGGGTCTTGCCGATACGGCTCTCCGTACGGCGGACTCGGGCTACCTCACGCGCCGCCTCGTCGACGTGGCGCAGGACGTCATCGTCCGCGAGGAGGACTGTGATGTCTCCGCGATCAACCTCATGCAGGTGCGCGCACGGCTCGCAGAGTCCGCGTTTGATGCGCTTGAGCTTCTCGTGGACAGTCTCATGGGGCGTCTCCTTGCGGCGGCGATCTACGATCCCGAGACGAAAGAAGTACTCTATCCGCAGGATACGGTGCTTGACGATGACGTTCTTGAGACCATCGGTGAGCGCGATATCCGCGAGATTATGGTGCGCGGCTCCTCCGTCAACGTGGAGGGTGTCGTCAGCAACGCGATGGTCACGGAGAGCATTACGCTCGGCGAGCCGGACGTGAAGAAGCGCAAGAAGGTGCGTACGGCGATTGTCCACGAACTCTGCGGCAAGGAAGTCGTGCGTGACGCCGCCTTGGAGGATGGCACTGTGCTCGCTGAAGAGGGCACATTCCTCGACGATAAGACGGTCGAATCCATTATTGACTCGGAGATTCACGAGCTCCACATCCGCAACAACAACGTGCGCGGCATCGAGGTCGAGGCGATCACCGAGGGCACGGGCGTCATCGAGTCGCTTGCCGACCGTATTGTCGGTCGCGTGCTCGCCGAGGATATTGTGGACGAGACGACGGGAGACGTGATTGCCCGCATCAACGACCCTGTGGACGAGGCTCTGGCAAAACGCATTGAAGGCGTGCGTAAACGCGTTTCCATCCGCAGCGTCCTGACCTGCAAGTCCCAGTTCGGCGTCTGCATGAAGTGCTATGGTCGTGACCTTGCGAATCAGACAGAGGTCGAGATCGGTGAGGCGGTCGGAATCATTGCGGCGCAGTCGATCGGCGAGCCCGGCACCCAGCTCACAATGCGTACGTTCCACTCGGGCGGCGTTGCGGGCGATGATATCACGCAGGGGCTTCCGCGCGTTGAGGAACTTTTCGAGGCGCGCAAGCCCAAGCACAATGCGATCATCGCGGAGAATGAGGGCGTCGCTCACATCGACGATACGGGCAAGGGCATGCGTACGGTTACGATCACGCCCGAGGGCGGCGTGCCGCGCGAGTACGCGGTACCGTTCGGCGCACGCATGGCGGTGCGCGATGGTATGGAACTCAGGATCGGCGACAAGATCACCGAGGGCTCCATCAACCCGCACGATATCCTGCGCGTCTGCGGTCTGCAGGCGACACAGCGCTACCTCGTCTATGAGGTGCAGAAGGTCTACAAGTCGCAGGGCGTTGAGATCAACGACAAGCACATCGAGGTCATGGTGCGGCAGATGCTGCACAAGGTCAAGATCGAGGAATCCGGTACGACCGACTTCCTGCCCGGCGAATACATCGAGATCAATGCCTTCGAGGCGGCGAATACCAAGGCGATCGAGGAGGACGGCGAGCCGGCTGTGGCAAAGCCGATCCTGCTCGGCATCACGAAGGCGTCGCTTGCGACAGATTCCTTCCTCTCGGCGGCCTCCTTCCAGGAGACCACGCGCGTCCTCACCGACGCCGCGATCAAGGGGAAGATTGATCCGCTCGTCGGGCTCAAGGAGAACGTCATCATCGGCAAGCTCATCCCCGCAGGCACGGGCATGACCTGCTACCGCAACCTTGAGATCGTGGACTTTGCGCCGCAGGTTGCGGAAGAGGCGGAGGTCGAGGAGGAAGAAATCGTCGAGGAAATGCAGGAGGAAGTCGATCTCTCGCGTCTTGAGCATCTGACGAACTGAGTGGTTGCATTTTGACTTTGAACGTGTTATACTAAGCCTAGAGATCGTGAAGTGGTGATATCTAGGTCACAAGAAAAACTCGACAGTGCCAGCTGTCGAGTTTTTCTATTGCTCAATGAAGTTGCTTGCTAAACAAAACGAAAAGCGACAGTGCCAGCTGCCGCTTCTCTGTCCTCTTGTTGCAGGGCGGACTACTCCCCTAGGTTGGTTGCCGTCATCGCTCTCCGTCCAACCATTTGCAGATGTAGTAAGATACGACACCCGCCGCGACAGAGATCAAGAATGAAGTGGTAATATCCATAACAGTCACCCCCTATCCGTGCCCGTGTTGGGGATGGTAACATCAACAGTATAGCATGAAAACATCTGTTTTGTCAGCAAGAACTTCCTCATCGTGTGATGTCTACCACTGTTATAAAACAAGTTGACGAATCACTCCATTCGCTGTAAAATACCAACGAAAAGGAGCGATTCTAATGACAACACGCGATGATAAATTCTTTTCCGTACGCAACACGACGCGCATGGCGCTCTGCATTGCACTGATCTGCGTGAGCGCGTACATCGCGATTCCCGTGCCGTTTATGGCACCGCTCACGATGCAGACGTTTGTGATGTGCCTTGCGGCGCTCGTCCTGACACCGCGCCAGACGGCGGTCGTCCTCATCGGGTACACAGTGCTCGGCGCGATCGGGCTGCCCGTGTTCGCGGGCGGCGTCGGCGGACTCGGCATCATCTTCGGCCCGCGTGGCGGCTTCTTCATCGGTTTCCTTCTCGCCTATACGCTGATGAGTATGATGAAGGGCAAAGAGCCGTCCTTTGCGCGCTATGCGCTCGTCGGTACGCTCGTGAGCGTGCCCGTCACATACCTCATTGCGACGCTCTGGCTGACGATTCTCTTCGGGGATAAATTCGCCGGTGTCGTCGCCGCATTTATGGCGCTCGTGCAGTACATCCCTGGCGATCTCATCAAGGCGGTCGCCGCTGCCGCACTCGGCGTCACGCTGAATCGGCGGCTGCGGTATCTCTGAAGTCCATACAGACGAAAAGAGCGGCTTCTGCACACGGGCGCAGAAGCCGCTTTTGTATGTCGTGGATCAGCTCTTCGGCGTCATATCCTCCGCCGCGAGCGTGCCCGCCTTTGCGCGATCGGCAAACTCCGCCGTCGCGGTGAAGAGGACATCAGAGGAACTGTTGAGTGCGGTTTCGCAGGAGTCCTGCAACACGCCGATGATGAAGCCGACGCCGACGACCTGCATCGCGATGTCGTTGCTGATGCCGAACGAGGAGCAGGCGACGGGGATGAGGAGCAGTGAGCCGCCCGCAACGCCCGAGGCGCCGCATGCGCCGACGGTGGCAATGAGGCAGAGGAGCAGTGCTGTCGGCAGATCGACATGGATGTTCAGCGTATGTGCGGCGGCGAGCGAGAGAATCGCAATCGTGATTGCCGCACCGCTCATGTTGATGGTTGCACCGAGCGGGATAGAGATGGAGTAGACCTCGGGGTTGAGTCCGAGACGCTTGCAGAGCTGGAGGTTGACGGGAATGTTCGCCGCAGAGCTGCGCGTAAAGAAGGCGTAGATGCCGCTTTCACGCAGCGTTGTAAAGACGAGCGGGAACGGATTGCGGTGAATGTGCGCCCAGACGATGATGGGGTTCATGATGAGTGCGACGGAGAAGAATGCGCCGAGCAGGACGGCAAGCAGCTGCAGATAGCTGATGAGGGCATCCACGCCGCTCGTACCAACGGCATCTGCCACGAGTCCCATGATGCCGAACGGGGCGAAGCGGATGACCCAGAGAACGATCTGCGTCATGACGACGGCAAAGTCGCGCACGGTGTTTTTCGTGGTCGGGCTTGCCTTTTGGAGGGCAATTCCCGCGAGGACGCTCCATGCGAGAATGCCAATGTAGTTGGCGTTTGCGATGGCGTGGAGCGGGTTGTCGACGACGTTCATGATGAGGTTGTGGACGACCTCGACAATGCCGCTCGGCGGCGCAATGGTCGCGTCTGCCACGACCAGATGAAGTGTCGAGGGGAAGGCGAATGAGAAGCCAACGGCGACGACGGATGCGAGGAAGGTCGCGACGATGTAGAGGCGAACGATGGGTTTGAGTGCCGAGCCTGAGCCGACGGTGCGCTGCGCCATGGCATTCATGACGAGGACGAAGACGAGAATCGGCGCAACGCCCTTGAGGGCGCGGACGAAGACATCGCCGAGCACGGCGACGATGGGGATGGCGGCAGGCACATAGAGTGCGATGCCGATACCGATGATGAGTCCGACCGCGATGAGCTTGATGAGCGCTGTCTCGCGGTACTTGCGGCTGATGTTGCTGAACAAGAAGATTCCTCCTTTAATCAGAAAAATATGCCCCATTGTACCATAATGGAGCATACTTGTCACGGGGGTGTCAGGGTATACAATACGGCGAGAGGGCGGGACAATGCTTCCCTTATACCCGCGCCTCTCTCAGTTCCTCCAAGAACCTCCCCACGGCATCCTGCCACGGCGGCAGACGATGGAAGCCAGCATCGTCGAGGGACTTTTTGCTGAGGCGGGAGTTCTTCGGGCGCACGGCTTTCGTCGGGTACATATGGGAGGGGACGGAGGTGACGTTGACATCCGCACCCGCCTGACGGAAGATCTCGGCGGCGAACTTCGCCCACGAGCAGAAGCCTTCGTTCGTCGCGTGGTAGATGCCGTACTTCTCGCTCTCCAGCATATCCGCGAGCAGCGGCGCCAGATCCCGCGTATACGTGGGCGAGCCGATCTGGTCGGCGACGATGGAGAGGCTCTTGTGTGTCTTTGCAAGTTCGAGCATGGTCTTGACGAAATTCCTGCCGTGTGCGCCGAATACCCATGAGATGCGCACGATGAAATACTTTTCAAGATGCTGCTGCACCGCCTCCTCGCCCGCAAGTTTCGACGCACCATAGACATTGTGGGGCGATGTGAGCGCGTTCGTCTCATACGGCGTGTCGCCCGTGCCGGGGAAGACATAGTCCGTGCTGACGTAAAGCAGTTTTGCATCGCGCTCGCGTGCAAGGCGCGCGAGGATCTCCGTGCCCGCCGCATTGATCTTGCGGCACAGGGACGGCTCGTCCTCCGCTTTGTCGACCGCGGTGTATGCCGCTGCGTGAAGGATGGCATCGGGCTCCGTCGCCTCGAGGACGGCACGCATGACGTTTTCATCGGACAGCGGGAAGAGCTCCGAGGAGACACCGTGTACCTCGTGTCCGCGTGCCCTGCACTCCTCCACGCAGTCATGACCCAGCTGACCCGTCGCGCCTGTGATGAGGATTTTCATAGCAATCCACCTTTCTTTTCTTTTTTACCATTGTATCATAAAAAAGCTGTCACGCGAAATTATTTCATTTCGTATAACAGCTTTTTTGTTTTTATTCGTGTATGGTCGGAATTGTGAGAATGACTGTCGTGCCCTCGTCCACCTCGCTTCGAAGTGAGATCTTGATGTTGTGGCGCTCGGCAATCCACCGCGCAATCGAGAGACCGAGTCCCGAGCCGCCTGTCTCCTTCGTGCGTGAGGAGTCGACGCGGTAGAAGCGGTCGAAGATACGCGCCTGGTGTTCCGGCGCAATCCCGATGCCGTCATCTGTGAGTGTGACGGTGACCGAGCCACCGTCGTTCGAGCGGATGGAATAGGCGTGGATATGTCCCCCGGGAGGCGTATATTTCACACTGTTTTCGAGGAAGATGCGCAGGAGCTGGCGCAGGAGCACGGGGTCGGCGCTCACGGTTACGGGATCGTTCCGACCGAGGGTGACCTCGTGCGAGATTGTGACCGTCTGCATCTTTTCCATCGTGTCGGCAAGGAGTTCGGCGAGATCGACCGGCTCCTTGTTGACCGCCTGCCGTTTCTGGTCGGCACGTGCGAGGAAGAGCAGCTTTTCGATGAGCTGCTGCATGTTCTCCGCCTCCGAGCGGA
>CALALM010000405.1 GCA_937925565.1 uncultured Centipeda sp. | reverse complement strand
GCAGGAGCTGCATGATCTCACTGTCAATGAGCCCGTCCACCTCCATGCGGAAGGACGCCTGGATGATCGGATCCACCTTGTCCAGCAGCTTGGATACAACTTCCTCCGTTCCGAGATCAACAAGCGTAACCACGGGAGGCGTAATATCCACTTTTTTATTGAACATCGAGGAGAGCGAGGTAGCAACACTGCCCATCATCTGATTCATGGACTCGCTGACCGCGCTCATGTGAATTTCATTCAGATCCGGATCCGGATTTGTGCCGTCATTGCCCATCATCAGATCGGCAATGATCGCGGCATCCTTCGCCTGAATGCAGAGGACATTATTGCCCTCAATTCCGACGCTGTACCCCACCTCGACCACGAGAAAGGGAACGGGATATTTTTCCTTGAGCTTGCGCAGATTGGACACCGAAACCGTCGGCGTCGTAATCGACACCTTGCGCCCCAAGAGGACGGAGAGGGTTGTTGCCGCACCGCCCATCGAAATGTTTCCGATTTCTCCAAGTGCATCGCGCTCGAGATCGGAGATACCGGCCTCATCATCGCCGGGAGACGAATCGGACGCGGGTGCAGCATCATCGGCAGGTGCATCGTCGTCGCCGGAGCCGCCGTTCAGGAGGGCATCAATCTCCTCTTGCGAGATCATGTCATCACTCATTCGCGTCGTCATCCCCTTCCTCTATGATGCCGGATATTTGAACAGCCATACGCTTCCCAGACGTACCTGGACGCGCACGGAACTTTGCATTTGAGCCGACGTAGCAAATGAGTTCGTCCTTCGCGAGCGTATCAAGCTGCAACACGTCACCGAATCCGAGCGTAAGGAACTCATGAATCGATACGTCAACGGAACCGAGTTCCACTGTGAACGACACCCGCGTACGTTCAATTTTACGCTGAAGTTCTGCCACCTGTTCGGGCGAGCTCTCCTTTTCGGCAGAGGCCGCCACCCAGAATGATGTGGTGAGCTTCGACATGACCGGCTCGAGCACCAGATAGGGAATACAGATGTTCATCATCCCGTCGACATCGCCGATCTTCGTGTGAATCGTGATGAGGACGACCATATCGCTGGGCGGAACAAGCTGTGCAAACTGCGGATTTGTTTCCATCGTCTCGAAGTTCGGACGGAACTCGATCACGTTGCTCCATGCTTCCCTGAAATAATTGGTGACCGTATCAATGAAACGGCGCATGACCGCCGTCTCAATATCCGTCAGTGCACGCGACTTGACACTGGGTTTCCCCTCCCCACCAAAGATGCGGTCGATGTAGGCAAACGCCAGATCCGTCCCAATCTCCATGACAATATTGCCCTTGAGCGGCGGCAATCCGAGGATGCCGATCACGGATGGGTTCCCCATGGACTGAACAAACTCCTGATAGGTCATCTGCTCGACCGACATCACCTCGATGTCAACCATTGTGCGCAGATTCGCCGAGAGATAGGTGTTCAAAAGACGCGAAAAGCTTTCATGCAACATGAAGAGCGTGCGGATCTGATCCTTGGAGAATCTATCCGGCCGCTTGAAGTCATAGTTCTTGACCTTGCGCTCCTCTTCTTCCGCCTTGACTTCCTCGGCGGAAACCGAGCCATCCGAAAGTGCTGAGAGCAGCTCATCTATTTCGGATTGAGACAGTACGTCCTCAGCCAAGACTCTTCCCCCTTCCCACTATGCAGTGATTCATCTTGCTTACTGCAGCAGGAAGCTCGTGATGTAAACATCATAAACAGAGCCTTGTCCCAGACGCTCATTGAGTGCATCCTTCAGCTGCTTCTTGAGCGCATCCTGTTTGGATGCGTCAAATTCCTCGAGCGGTGCTGCACGCAGGAACTGCATCGTCGTATCGAGGATCTTCGTCTCCGCAACGGAACCGACCTTGCCGTCGATTACGTTCTCGGACTTGCCGGGGTTAAGTTCCAGGACAATGCCTGCCTTGAGGAACTTCCCGGAACGACCGCCGCCGACATTGACGAGCACGCCTTCCTTCGGATCACCGAGCTTGTAGAACACGCCGGGATCACGATGCGAAACACCGCCGCCATCTTCCGAACGCGACGGTGATTCCGCCTGCGAGAAGATGTAGTACGAGATACCGCCGGCTGCCGCCACCGCAACCAGAACCGCCACAACGACCACGATAACCATCATGAGCATGGGTGATTTCTGTTTTGGTTGCTCTGCTACCAGTTCTTCCTTTTCCTCCGCCATGAGTTAATTCCCTCCCTAAAAATGACTACGAAGCCGCAGCGGCTCCACACCGGGGCACTCCCTTGCCACGTAGAGGAACACTGTTCTCTCCATTATACCAAAGGAATGGAAATTCGCCAACTAATTTTGATGAAGCGCGCGGCGATACTTTATCGTTCGTCGCACAATCTCCTCCATTGGCTCCTCGACGATCAGCTTTTTCCCGTTGGTCAGTGTGACCACGGTATCAGGTGTCTCCTCAATGCTCTCAATGATCTCTGCGTTGAGGACAAACTCTCCTTTTTTGTTCGTCTTGGAGTTGAACTTCGTCAGCATGATCATGACAGGCTTCCCCTCCATTCCCTCTCTCAAATTTTTTTGCACACAGAAAGAGCTGTGCACAAATCATTACCTGATATACTTTCGCCGTCATCCTCACTTTTCCTTTTTTTTTAGGAGTTTTTTTTCATCACGTCTTAAATTTTTTCGCAAAAAATTATCCGAGCTGTGATAAAAAGGCGAGTGAGCGCAGGGGACGACCGACGAGCTCCTGCACATGAGCAAGCACGATTGACTCTGCCGCCATCAGTGTTCCGCCGCGCAAAGACAGGGGAGCGGGGTGTGCCCAGTCAAGATTTTCAAGGGCAATGAGCAGTTCCCGTACCTGTGTCGGAAAGGGGATGACGTCTGCCGTTCGGCAGTCCGGGCAGAGCGCACCGCCCTCGCGTATGAGAAAGAATGTATCTCCCTCAATCGCCGCACCGCAGTGCAGACAGTGCCGATAACTTTGTCCGAGCCCTGCCGCCGCAAGCGTTTGGAGCACGGCGGCAAGCGCCGTCACACGCGGATTGCGCATCTCGAACGCAGTCAGGATTGCGGTGAGTCGTTCAAAGAATCCCTCATCTGCGATGCCTTCGGGTATGAACTCACGGATAACCTCCGCTACAAACGTTGCATAGGCAAGTGCCGTAAGGTCAAGTGAGAGTTTTGCATGATGAGCACGCACGCTTGCCGTCTTGACCGTCTCGAGCCGCCCACCCTCGACAAACTGCAGATCGGCATGCACGAACATCTGCATCGCTCCCGCCAACGGACTCCTTGGACGACGGCAGCCAAACGCGGCGGCGCGCAGGAGTCCACGCTCGCGCGTAAAAATCGTCATGACCTTATCCGCCTCGCCCCAGTTGCGCGCGCCGAGGACGATGCCCTCCGCCCCGTAGAGTGCCATCTATGCCCCCGTCTCCGCCGACCCATCTGCAGCCGGAGACTTGCGAATATTCTTTTGCACAATGTTCTTTTTCACTTCGGCAAGCGGCATCACGGCACCTGCCGTCAGCATATACTGAAGCGCCTCCTCCTTCGGGATGTCAATCGTCACTGCGTCCTCCTCCCGCACGAGCAGCGTCGTTCCCGAGGTCATATTGAGGCTCCACGGGATAAAGACGCAGACATAGCCGCCGCCCATCGCCGCCTGAAAGCGTGGCGGCAGATCCGCCATGACAAAGCCGAGCGCACGCGCCCCCTGATAGGGCACATGCACGACGCGTTTGAAGTTGCCGCTTGAGTCAAGCACTGCCTCCGAGAGACGCTTGACGCTCGTATAGATGAACTTCACGAACGGGATCGTACCGATCATCGTCTCACCGAGCGAAATCAGTTTTGCCAGCGCCCAATTCGTTGACGCCCAGCCGACCATGTAGATGACGAGAAGGAGCGTGATGATCCCCATGCCGGGGAAGTAAAAGGGGAGATACTGTCCGAGGACACCCTCGGTGAAGCGCAGCGTCCACTCGATGACGAGCAGGGTGATGATGACAGGCACGAGAACGAGCAGCCCGTTCACGAAGCTGCGCGAGGCATGCTTCATCGTACGCCGATAGACGCGCTTCAACCGCAGCATGATCTCGCGTCCCCCTTTCCTCATTCATCCTCCTGAAAGCCGAATTCGCGCAGAGCAC
>CALALM010000404.1 GCA_937925565.1 uncultured Centipeda sp. | reverse complement strand
TCGCCCAGGAACACGGTTCGCCGCCCGTATCATGCGCGCGGAATCCTATGGACTGGAGACGTACAGTCCGTATCAGGATCTCGATCTCGAGGACGCACGCGCCTTTGACGGTGGTGATCTGGAGCTTCCGTTCGGAGATACGGAACGTGCTCTTGATATGATTCATACGTATGCGAAAAACATTCTGGAGGGCGGGCGTCTGCCCTTCCTGATTGGCGGCGAACATCTTGTGAGCCTGCCCGCGATCAAGGCAGCGGCAGAGAAACATTCGGAGCTTGCGGTGATCCACCTCGACGCACATACCGATCTCAGAGATGAGTATCTCGGCAATCACTTGTCGCACGCGACGGTGATTCGACGTGCTTGGGACATTCTGGGCGATGGGCGCATCCATCAGTTCGGCATTCGCAGCGGCGAGCGTGCTGAGTGGGAATGGGCACGCGCGGGGCATACGAATCTTCATCCCTTTACGTTTGCCGGACTTTCCGAAGCCGTCACGGCGCTCAAGGAACGTCCCGTGTATCTCACCATCGATCTGGATGTGCTCGATCCTTCGGCATTTCCGGGAACGGGAACACCCGAGGCAGGAGGAGTGACCTTTGTCGAGCTCTTGAAGGCAGCACTCTCCGTGATTCACGGATGCAATGTTGTCGCCTGCGATCTGGTGGAGCTCTCGCCGCCGCTCGATCCGAGCGGAACATCCACGGCAACGGCACTGAAACTCCTGCGGGAGATGATACTCGCCCTTGAGGCAGATTTCATTCGCCCGCCAACAGCATGAGGATTTCCATTTGATACCTGCGATACGATTTGTTATAATAATGCGGATACTGCTAAGAAAGACGGTGTAGGCAATGAAGGTAACGGAACAGGATCTCAGGACAACGGCGCATCTCTCGCGCCTTTCAATTCCTGCAGAGGAAAAGGAAGAGGCATTGAAAACATTGGGAGACTTCCTTACATATGTGGATAATCTTTCCAATGTCGATACAGAGCATGTCCAGCCAACGACGTATGCACTGCCCATCGAGAATGTCTTCCGTGCGGATGAAGTGCGCCCGTCCCTTTCCAACGAGGCGGCACTCTCGAATGCGCCGCTCAGCGAGGACGGCTATTTCAAGGTACCGAAAGTGCTCGAAGGGTAAGGAGGAGTTGTTTTGAGTCTATATGAAAAACCGGCGCATGTTCTGCATGACATGCTCATGCGTAAGGAGGTCAGTGCACATGAACTGACCGAGGATGTATGCGCGCGCATGGACGCCGTCGAAGGCGAGGTTGGCGCGTATCTTTTGGAGATGCGTGCGGCAGCGCTTGGCGAGGCAGATCGTGTGGATGCAAAGATCGCGGCAGGGGAAAAGATTCCCTTTCTTGCGGGCATCCCCGGCGCTGTGAAGGACAATATTTGCACAAAGGGGGTGCGGACGACGGCAGGGTCGAAAATCCTTGAGAATTTCGTCCCGCCCTATGACGCGACAGTCATGACGAAACTGCATGATGCGGACGCCGTCATCCTCGGCAAGGCAAACCTCGACGAGTTCGCAATGGGCGGCTCGACGGAGAACTCTGCCTATCATCCGACTCATAACCCATGGGCTGTGGAGCGTGTGCCCGGCGGCTCCTCCGGCGGCAGTGCGGCAGCCGTCGCGGCGGGCACGGCGATCTGGGCGCTCGGTAGCGATACGGGCGGATCAATCCGCCAGCCCGCTTCGTTCTGCGGCGTTGTCGGACTCAAGCCGACCTATGGCCGCGTTTCACGCTATGGACTCATGGCATATGCCTCTTCACTCGATCAGATTGGACCACTCACGCGCGATGTCACAGACGCTGCGCACATCATGAACATCATTGCGGGGCATGATGTCATGGATTCGACCGCGAGCAAGGCGAATGTTCCAGACTATACAAAAGCGCTGCAGAATAACGTAAAGGGGCTCAAGATCGGTCTGCCCAAGGAATACTTCATTTCCGGAATGGACAGCGATGTCGAAGCCTCCGTCCGCAAGGCAATCGCAGACGTGGAGGCGATGGGGGCCGAGGTCAAGGAAATATCCCTTCCACACACGGACTATGCTGTTTCGACCTACTATCTGATTGCCCCCGCTGAGGCTGCGACCAATCTCGAGCGCTACGACGGTGTCAGCTATGGTGCGCGTGTAGATGGGGAAGATCTCGTCGATATGATGACACGGACGCGCACGGAGAAGTTTGGCGCCGAGGTCAAGCGGCGCATCCTGATCGGCAACTATGCGCTGTCTGCTGGTTACTATGACGCCTACTATCTCAAGGCGCTCAAGGTGCGCACACTGATTCAGCAGGATTTCACGCGTGCATT
>CALALM010000403.1 GCA_937925565.1 uncultured Centipeda sp. | reverse complement strand
GCGCTCCCGTGGATAGAAAGGGGCTGTGTTTCATGGCTGCATTCACGATTCGGGGAAAGAATGTCGAGGTTACACCGGCGCTGCGCGACTATGTGGAGAAGCGGGTCGGCAAGATCACGAAGTACTTCGAGAACGTCGGGGACATCTCGGTACTGCTCTCAGTGGAGGGGAAGCATCATAAGGTAGAGGTAACGGCACCCATCGTGCGCGGTGTCTTGCTGCGTGGTGAGGAGCATTCGGAGGATATGTACAGTTCCATCGACCTCGTCATCGAGAAGTTGGAGCGCCAGATTCGCAAGCAGAAGACGAAACTCGAGCGCCGCTTCCGCCACGGCGGCTTCAAGGCAGAGGCGGTCGAGACATTCAGCCAGCCCGTGCCGGAGGAAGACGATGTCTTCCCGGTCGTCAAGACGAAACGCTTTGCCCTGCAGCCGATGGATGTGCAGGAGGCGATCATGCAGATGAACCTTCTGAATCATCGTTTCTTCGTCTTCCGCAATGCGGAAACGGAGGAGGTCAATGTGGTTTACAGCAGAAACGACGGAAAGTACGCCCTGATCGAGGACGAAGAGGGCTGAGCAGGAGATTGGGGGACGGTTGCGCGTTTGCGGTGCGCAGCCGTCCTCTTTTATATGTCCCGTTTTCGTTTGTTTTGTGTTATGATAGGGAGCGGTAAAATTTCTCTATGGAACCGGGGGGCAATCAATGAGAAAAATCTATGTCATTCATCAATGGGTGAGCCTCGTCTGTGCGCTCTTTCTCCTGCTGCTGACGCTGACGGGGCTGCCGCTGCTCTTTCGCAGTGAAATCAATGCGTGGAACACGGTGAATCTGCCGCAAAGTGGGGAGCCCATGCCGCTCCGTGCGATCTGGGAGGCGCTGCCTGCGGGGACGGCGGCGGTGATGCAGGCGTTTCCGGAGAAGGAGATCCTCGGTGTCACACCGGACGGGTCGGACGGGACGCTCTACTTCCTCGTCAAGGATCGCAGTGGAAAGGCGGCGCGATCCCATATGCGCATGGGCGGCGAGCAGATCATGTACGATGTGCGCACGGGCACGGTCTTCAACCGCAAAGACCGCGTCTACCGCTCCGAAGCCGTGCAGCAGTTCATGCATACGATGCACGTTCTGCACGTCCGCATGGGGATGGATGAGGGCGGGCGCGACCTTCTCGCATTCATGTGCGGTCTTTCCGTCATCTCCATTGTGAGCGGTGTCTATCTCTATCTGCCGATGATGAAGAGCCTTGCGTTTGGCATGCGGCGGCGAAAGAGCAGTCGTCTGTTCTGGTCGGACTGGCACAAGATCACGTCCGTCTTTGCGGGCACATGGGCGGTCGTGATGTGTGTGAGCGGCATCTTCATCGTCCTTTACTCCATCGGAATACGGGACTATCATCGCACGGCGCACGCACTTGCGATGGAGCATTTTGCGGCGCAGGAACAGAGTGCGGGGACACTGTCTTCGACCGAGGCGCTAACGCGAATTCAGGAGAGCTTTCCTGCGAAGGATATTATTTCCCTGCGCCTTCCTACGGCAGCGGATGGCTATTATATCTTCCAGATCGCCGAGCCCGCCGTGCGTGCGACGGATTTTACGCTCGGCGAGCAGGCCTATCTGCCTGCGGCGGGCGGGGAGCCGCTCTTTGTACCCGTGCCCGCGTGGCTGCAGACGGCGCCGTTCTTCCTGAATATCCACATTCACAATCACGAGTTCCTCGCGGAGAAAATCTTCTGGGGGCTGCTCATCCTCATGACGGCGGCGATGATTGTCACGGGGATCGTGCTCTGGCTGACGCGCTGGAAGAATCGCATCTCGGATGCCGTTGAGGCTGCTGTTCAGCGACGGACAAATGCAGCGTGGGAGGAGCCGATGCGGATTGCCGTACTGAGTTTGATCCTATTCATCGCACCGATGTACGGCAGGATCGGGGAGTGGATAGCCCTTGCACTCAGCGCCTATCTTGTCTTTTACTTTGTACGCGCCGTGCGTAGGTGATGTGTTAGAAGTTCTTCGGCACATATTACGTGTGTGCCCCACGCAGAACCCTCGTTACGCAAGCGGTCGTGTGCTCATCCGCCGAAATACCTGCGGATTCCAAACGCGCTTCGCTTGAACGAATAAAATCCGCAGGGGGCGGATCGCACACTCGTTTCCGCTTGCTCCACTAGGGTTTGCTTAGGGGCATCACACATCTCTCCACAGTTCCGTGTTCCGCAACATTTATCATAGAGCCGTTTTTAGAAAAGGGGATGCCGTTGAAATTCACGGGACTTACATCGTCTGAGGCGGAAGCATCGCGCGTGAAATATGGCGCGAATACCATTCCGGAGCCCGCGTGGGTGACGTTTGGAGAGGCGTTCCTAGAGACGTTCCGCGATCCGATGATCCGCATCCTGCTCGTGATGGTCGCGCTTATGATCGCGATGTACTTCGCGGGGCATGCGGAGATCTACGAGCCGATCGGCACGATCGTGACCGTCATCATCGTCGCAACGGTGACGGCGCGGACAAATGTGGCGAGCGATACAGAGTACCGTGCTCTGCGTGCACGCTCGGCAAAGGATACGGCGAAGGTCTGCCGTGACGGCGGTCTTCTCGTGCTGCCGGTGGATGAGATCGTCGTGGGCGATCATGTGATCCTGCAGGGCGGGAACAAGATCCCGGCGGACGGAATGCTCATCGCGGGGGAACTCCGCGTCAACAATTCGGCGCTCAACGGGGAGACGGAGGAGTGCCCGAAGATTCCCGCAGACATCCTCTATCGCTTCCCCGAAGAGGTTACGGGCGACACCTTCGTCGACGATGCGACACTCTTTCGCGGGAGCGTCGTCTTTGACGGCGAGGGCGTGATGGAGGTGCGCCGCGTCGGCGTGCAGACAATGATGGGGAAGATGGCGGCGGAGATGCAGGCGCGCGAGCCGGACTCTCCTCTGCAGGTGAAACTGGCGAAGCTCGCCGATCAGATCTCGGCGTTCGGCTATGTTTCGGGACTCGTCATCGTTTCCCTCTACATGATGTTCTTTGCCCTGCGCGCAGGCGGGCTTGCGTCGTACGTCATGCTGGGATGGAGTGCGATCCTTGTGGATGTGATTCAGGCGGTCTCGCTCGCGATCCTCATCATCGTCTGCGCTGTGCCCGAGGGGCTGCCGCTCATGATCTCGCTCGTCCTCATGCAGAATACGAGTCGGATGCTCGCACGCGGCGTCCTCGTGCGGCGTGCGGTCGGCATCGAAACGGCGGGCTCGCTGAACATCCTCTTCAGCGACAAGACGGGTACGATCACGGGCGGACAGCTTGAGGTCGTGGAATTCTTTACGGCGGACGGCACGGTCATCGCGCCCGAGGAGCACGCCGTCCTCCATGAAAAGCTGAAGCTCGCGATCGGTATGAACTCCGCCGCCATGTATGATGAGGGCGGCAGTGTCGTTGGCGGCAATCCGACCGATCAGGCGGTCATGCGTTTTCTGGGGGTCGAAACGTACCGTGCGATGCAGGCAGATGAACGCTGCCGTGCAGGGCAGCGGCAGACATTTAACTCGACGAATAAGTTCAGTCAGGCGGAGCTGCCTGCGCGCGGTACGGTCGTCTACAAGGGGGCGCCCGAGGCGCTGCTTGCACGTGCGAAGTACGCGCTCCGAGCGGATGGGACACTCGTGCCGTTTGATGCGGCGGCACTGAACGAAAAAATAAACGCCTATGCGACGCGTGCAATGCGCGTGCTGGCGTTCGGATATTCGGAGCAGCCTTTTCGAAAGAACGAGGTCAACGCAGATGTCGTCCTGATCGGGCTTGCGGCCATTCGTGACGACGTGCGCCCCGAGGCGCGCGAGGCGATCACGGAGGTGCAGGCGGCGGGCGTGCAGGTCGTCATGGTGACGGGTGACCGCCGCGAGACCGCCGTTGCGATCGCGCGTGATGCGGGCCTCCTGCGCGCGGACAGCGATCTCGTGCTCACGAGCAACGACCTCGCTCAGATGCGCGATGACGAGGTACAGCGCGTTTTGCCGCAGCTGCGCGTCATCGCGCGCGCACTGCCGACGGACAAGTCCCGTATCGTGCGACTCTCGCAGAAGATGAACCTCGTCGTCGGCATGACGGGGGACGGCGTGAATGACTCACCCGCACTGCGCCGTGCGGATGTCGGCTTTGCGATGGGCAGCGGCACGGAGGCGGCGCGTGACGCGGGGGATATCGTCATCCTCGATGATAACTTTCGCTCGATTAAGGACGCGATTCTCTACGGACGCACGATCTACAACAACATTCTGAAATTCTGCTGCTTTCAGCTTGTCATCAACATCGCGGCGGTCGTCGTGAGCGCCGTTGCGCCGTTCTTCGGCATCATCGAGCCGCTGCGCGTCACACATCTCCTCTTCATCAACCTCGTCATGGACAGCCTCGGCGCGATCATGCTCGGCAATGAACCTGCGCATGAGAGCTACATGCGCGAAAAGCCGCGCAGCCGCGATGCGAACCTTATCAGCCCGGCGATGAGCGTGCAGATTGTCTGGATGGGCGCATGGCTCGTCCTGCTCAGTTTCTATTTTCTGACGAACGTGCATATTGCCGCCGTCTTTGACGGGAAAGCGGAGCACTATACGGCGTACTTCCTGCTTTTCGTCCTCGCCTCGCTGATGAACGGCTTCAACGTGCGCTCCACGGGCTTCGGCATCTTCCGTGCGCTTGGAGAGAATCCGGGCTTCCTCAAGGTATGGGTGATGATCATCCTCATCATGGCGGCAATCATCAATGCACCCTACATCCCCCATGAGGTAGGGATGTGGATCGGCGGGATGTTTAGTACGACGCCGATTCACGCGGGCGGTTGGGTGCTCGTATTCCTCCTTGCCGCGACCATGATCCCTGCGGATCTCCTCAGAAAAGCAGTATGGAAGGGGATTGCTAAGGCGCGGTCGTGAGATGGAATAGTGAACTTGGTGAGCGGAGCAATGTCCCGTAGCAATCACTCAAAGTCCGGTACATACTGCGCTCCAACCGCCTCCGCACCCTGCACATAGACGCGCTTCATCCCAAGCTCACGTGCCGCATTCACCACGCTCTCGTATTCAAACGTCGTGAGGCGGCGGTGGAGCGGCGGGAACTCTGCGGCACGATAGAGCGGCGTATACTGCCGCATCAGACTGAGCTGGACGGAATCGCCGAACGTCGCCCACAGCCGCCGCACGAGCGCAATGCTCTCGTGACGGTGCCCCGGCAGCACGAGATGGCGCACAAGCACGCCGTGCGTGAGCTGTCCGTTCGTGGCAAACTGCACAGAGCCAACCTGCGCGACCATTGCCCCGAGCGCCGCCCACGCCGCTGCCGCATAATCCGGTGCGGCGGAGTAGAGCCGCCCGCTTTCCTCCGTATCATACTTCAGATCGGGCAGGTAGATGTCCACTGCACCCGCAAGGCGCGCAATGTTCTCCACCGTCTCATAGCCGCTCGTGTTCCAGACCACGGGGAGCATCAGACCCTGCGCGCGTGCAAGTGTGAGCGCATCGAGAATCTGCGGTGTGTAGTGCGTCGGTGTCACAAGATCGAGCGTTGCAGCCCCCTCGCGCGCAAGCTCCAGAAATCGTGCGGCAAGTTCCTCCGTGCTCATCTCCGTGCCGCCGCCCTCGTGGCTGATCGCGTGATTTTGGCAGTAGACGCAGCGCAGCGTGCAGTGGGAGAAGAACACGGCGCCCGCGCCGTGCACGCCGACAAGGCACGGCTCCTCCCACTGATGGAGCATCGTGCGCGCTACGCGCACCGTATGCCCCGCACCACAGAAGCCGCGCGCCCCCATCGTGCGATTCACGCCGCAGCGGCGCGGGCAGAGCGTGCAGTGCGCGAGAAGATCTTTCATGCAAAAACTCCTTTCTCTCTATATTTTTGCACAAAAAAGCCGAGACGGCAAGTCACCGTCCCGGCTTTTCGTTTGTTCCGAACAATCAATTACACGTCTACGGCAGTACGATATCCACACCGAGCTCTGCCGCCGCCGCGCGGATGTCCGAAGGTGGTTCCGTATCCGTCACGAGCCCTGCGAGCGCGTTGAGCGGCGTATAGTCATAGTTGCCGTCCGTCGAAAGCTTGCGCGCCTCCGCCACCACATAGGCGCGTTTGCTGCGCGTGATGATGCGTGCCTTGTTCAGTCCGTCGTCGATGTCGTAGGTAGACACACTGTTGCCCTTAACATCCACGCCGACCGCGCCGACGAATGCGATGTCGGGCTTGAGCCTGCCGATGAAGTCCTGCGTCATGCCGCCCCAGAACCCGTCGCGTCCGCGATTGATCTGCCCGCCCGCAAAGATCAGCTCGATGCGGGGGTTGCGTGCGAGTACGCCGAGCACATCGACCATGTTCGTCACAACGGTCAGGTCACGGTCGCTCTTCATGAGGAGTTCCGCAATGGCGAGATTGCTCGTCGACACGTCGAGAAAGACCATGTCCTTGTCCTGAATGAGGGAGACTGCAGCCTGTGCAATACGGCGTTTTGCCTCAACATCCATGTGACGATGACGGCTGACCTCAATCATGTGAACACTCTGCGTCAGTTTCACAGCGCCGCCATAGGTGCGTTTCAGTCGTCCCTGCCGCTCAAGCGATCCCAGATCCTTGCGGATACAGTCCTCGGTTACCTTGAATTTGGCGCTGAGCTCTTTGACTTTGACCTTGCCGTCACGCTCCACCATGCGGACGATGAGCTCTTGGCGCTCCTCCAGAAACATGATATTCACTCCCTTTACGCAGATGAAATTGACAATGCTCACATATCTGCGGTCAATGAGCCGTCCATCCTTTTTTTCCAGTGTAGCGCAAAATTGCTAAAATAGCAAGACAATTTTAGCTATTGAAGCAAATTTATAAGAGTGAATTCATTGCATATATTCTATTATAATAGACAATATCCTCTATTTGCTTTCATTAAATTGGAATTACATACGAATGAAATGAAAAAGTACCCGCAGTTGTGCTCATGATACGTCGGAAGATACGCGATTTCATGCAGGATTCGACCGATATACGCGGGGCACACCTGAGGGCACTCTCTCCAAAAAGACTTAGGGAATCGCTGATAAAATAGACCCTCAGATTGGCGTAGATTTTTTCGTCCGATTGAGGAGGCAAA
>CALALM010000402.1 GCA_937925565.1 uncultured Centipeda sp. | reverse complement strand
GGAGCTTGTGCAGGCGATCCCTGCCGGCGGGACAGCCATCCTCAACAGCGATGATGAGCGCGTTTCTGCCATGCGTGCATACGCAGGAGACGGTGTGCGCGTTATGACTTATGGGATCGGCGCAGGTGCAGATGTGCGTGCCGAGGCACTGCGCTGCGGTGTGGACGGCTCTCAGTTCATGGTAACGTGGGGCAATGAGCGGCATGACTACAGCATACCGCTGGCGGGACGGCACAATGTCAGCAACGCACTTGCGGCACTTGTGGCAGGTTTCGTCCTCGGATGCACGCCGCAGGAGATGCAGGCGGGGCTGCGTACACTCACCCCGACCAAGATGCGCTATGAGGTGCATGAGATCGGCGCGCGGCGATTCATCAACGATGCCTACAATGCAAGCCCCTCGTCTATGTGCGCCGCGATCGAAACGACGGCTTCGCTCTATCATGGGCGCAGGATCGCTGTGCTCGGCGATATGCTCGAGCTCGGCGTGGCAGCCGAGGAGGCGCACAGGGAAATTGGAAAACGCGTTGCGGAGCTCGGCTTTGCGGCACTGGTGACCTATGGCGAACAGGCACGGTGGATGCATAAGGCGGCAGAGGCGGCGGGCTGCTCCGTCTGTTATCATGCAGAGAGCCATGAGGCGGCGGCGAAATATCTGCGCGAGATGCTCGTGGATGGTGACACTGTTCTCTTCAAGGGATCGCGCGGCATGAAGATGGAGCAGATCATTGCGCTCCTGACCGAAGAGGAAGCGGGGCACTGATGGGACATATCTCGGATCTCTCGCCGCAGCTGAGTATTCTTTTAAGTGTTGTGACTTCACTTGCTATCGTGCTTTTCAGCGGCGTCTACTTCCTCCCGTTCCTGCACCGACTGAAATACGGACAGAGCATCCGTGAGGAGGGACCGGCGAGTCATCGGCAGAAGAGTGGGACGCCCACGATGGGCGGTGTGATGATCGTGCTTGCCGTGACCGCAGCGACACTCCTCTTTGCACCGCTCACGGTAACGACACTGCTCGCACTCTTCATCTTCCTCGGCCATTTTCTGCTCGGCTTTGCAGATGACTATATCAAGGTGGTCAAGAAGCGCAATCTCGGTCTGCGCGCCTATCAGAAACTCCTCGGGCAGCTCGGCATCTCCCTCGTCACCATACTGATCGGGCGCGTTCTCTTGGGACACGATACGAGCGTATGGGTACCGATTCTCGGAGAAACGTGGGACATCGGCGCGCTCTACTATCTGCTTGTCGTATTCGTCCTCGTGGGCACGTCGAATGCTGTCAATCTGACGGATGGGCTCGATGGTCTTGCCTCCGGCACGGTCGCCGTGGCAGCGCTCTTCTATGCGGCGCTCATGTACGGTACGGACAATGAGTTGATGGTGTTCTCTGCGGCAATAATTGGTGCATGTATAGGCTTTTTGTGGTATAATCATCATCCGGCACGCATTTTTATGGGCGATACGGGCTCGCTTGCGCTTGGCGGAGCGCTCGCGGGCATTGCGATCCTCTCACACACGGAGGCGCTGCTGCCCATCGTCGGCTTCGTCTTTGTCTGCGAGGCACTGTCCGTGATACTGCAGGTCATCTCATTCCAGACATGCGGCAAGCGCATCTTTCGCATGAGCCCGATTCATCATCACTTCGAGCTTGGCGGATGGAGCGAGACGCGTGTGGTCTATACGTTCTGGGCGGTCGGCGCAGCGGGGGCGCTTCTCGCTGGATTTGTCGTACTTATGTCATAAATACTTTTACCGATAAGGGGGACACAGGGAATTGTCCTATCACAATCAGTCTGCGCTCGTCATCGGGGCGGGCATCAGCGGCTTCGCGGCGGCGAAATACCTTGCGGCGGCGGGCGCGCGTGTGACGCTCTCGGATGCAAAGGAAGAGGCGGACGCGGAAAAGGATCCGCTGACACAGCAGCACATTGAGGATTTACGGGCGCAGGGAATATCCTGCGTCTTTGGTGCACAAAGGGAAGAACTGCTTGAGGGAACCGATCTTATCGTTCTGTCCCCCGCCGTACCTGAACGCATCCCGCTCGTTCGCGCTGCGCGGGCGCGCGGCATCCGCGTGACGACAGAGGTGGAACTGGCGGGTGAGATTACGCGTGCGCCCATCTATGCCATCACGGGGACGAACGGGAAGACGACAACCACGACGCTCCTCGGGGAGCTTTTACGCGCGCATTTTCCATCGGTCGGCGTCGGCGGCAACATCGGTGTGCCGCTCATCGACGTGGTGCAGGAGATCCCTGCGGACGGCGCGATCGCGGCGGAGATCTCGAGCTACCAGATGGAGGCGACCACGCATTTTCACGCGGCAATCGTCGCGGAGTTGAACGTGACCCCGGATCATATCGTCCGTCACGGCTCGATGGCGGTCTATCAGGCGATGAAGGAGAAACTCTTTGCCGCGCAGACGGCAGAGGACTTCCTCGTGCTGAACTATGACGATCCGCATACGCGCGGTATGGTGGAGCGTGCAAAGGGGCGTGTCTGCTTCTTCAGCCGCCGCGAGGAACTTGCAGAGGGGGCGACCGTGCGTGCGGACGGTATGATTGTCATACGATGGAACGATGAGGAACATGTGCTCATCGCAGTGAATGAGCTTGGCATCCCGGGCGGGCACAATATCGAGAATGCACTTGCAGCGGCGGCGATGGCGTTTCTTGCAGGCGTGACGTCCGCTGAGATGCGTCCGGTCCTGCGCGCGTTCAAGGGCGTGGAGCATCGCATCGAGTTCGTGCGTACACTGGACGGCGTCAGCTACTACAACGACTCCAAGGCAACGAATACGGATTCGGCGATCAAGGCACTCGAGGCATTCGACGGGCATATCATCCTGATTGCGGGTGGCGATGATAAGCTGACCGATCTCACGGAGTTTATGGCACTCGTGCATGCACGTGTCGATGAACTGATCCTCGTCGGCGATGCGGCGGAGCGTTTTGCGGTGGCAGCGCAGGACGCCGGCGTTTCGGCAGAGCATATCCACCGTGCGAGCTACCACATGGAGGAGGCGGTACGGATCGCGCATGAGCTTGCCGCGCCTCCGCAGACGGTTCTGCTTTCGCCCGCCTGCGCGAGCTTTGATATGTACGGCGGCTATGAGGAACGCGGGCGTGACTTCAAGAGGATCGTGAACGAGCTATGAACATCATCGTATCCGGCGGCGGGACGGGCGGACACATCTATCCCGCGCTCACGATCATCCGTGCGATTCAGCGGCGCGATCCGGCTGTGCGCATTCTCTATGTTGGAGGGCGGAACGGACTCGAGGCGGACATTGTACCGCGCGAGGGCATCGACTTCATCGCAATGGATCTCGCAGGCTTTGAGCGAAAAATCTCGCTCGAAAACATCGAACGCGCATGGCGTGCCCTGCGTGCCGTGGCGCGTGCGCGCGGCATTGTGCACGGCTTTCAGCCCGATGTTGCAATTGGGACGGGCGGCTATGTTGCGGGCCCCATCCTCCTTGCGGCGAGCCTCGCAGGTGTGCCGACGCTAGTGCAGGAGCAGAACGTCTTTGCGGGCGTGACGAACCGCATCCTCGCGAAGTTTGCCACGGCGATCGCCGTGGGCATGGAGGATGCACAGCGCGTTTTTCCGAGGGAAAAGACCTATGTGACGGGCAATCCGATTCGTCCCGAGGTGCTGACGGCGACGCGTGAGGAGGGGGCAAGGGCGTTTGGCTTTGACTCTGCGAAGAAAACGGTGCTCGTCTCGGGCGGCAGCCGTGGGGCGCGCTCGATCAACCGCGCGATGGTCGATGTCATCGCGCACGCGGCAGCGCAAAGAGATGTGCAGTACCTCCATGTGACGGGGGCGGACGAGCACGGGGATACGCTTGCACGCATTCGCAACGCGGGTGTGCGGCTCGAGGAGCATCCGAACCTGCGTGTTCTGCCGTATCTCTACAATATGCCCGAGGCGATGGCAATGGCGGATGTTGCCGTTTTTCGCGCGGGTGCGACAGGGCTGGCGGAGCTCGCGGCACGGGGGGTGCCTGCGATCCTCATCCCATATCCGTATGCGGCGGAGAACCATCAGGAGAAAAATGCGCGCGCGGTGGAAGCTGCGGGAGCGGCAGAAGTGATCCTGAACCGTGACCTCAGCGGTGCAGTCCTTGAACACGCGCTTTATGGACTGCTCACGGACGACGTGCGCCGTGTGTCTATGGCGGAAGCGATGAAGCGTCTCGGAAAACCGGAGGCGGCAGAGGAAATAGCAGCGCTTGCGCTGCGGATTTGTAACAGAGAAGGGTGAAGGCGATGCTCAAGGATTTGAAGGGGATTCATAACATACATTTTGTCGGCATCGGCGGTGCCGGAATGAGTCCGCTCGCGAAGATTCTCCTCCTGCTCGGCTACAAGGTGTCCGGCTCCGATCAGGGCTCATCTCCCATCATCGAGGAGCTCATGCGCCTCGGTGCGCGTGTATGGACGGACGGACAGCGCGCGGAGAATGTGCGCGGCGCGGATGCCATCGTCGTTTCCTCGGCGATTCCCTACGACAACCCCGAGGTGATTGCGGCGTGGGATCTGCGCATCCCGAAGCTGCACCGCTCGGACATCAACGCCGCCCTCGTCAATGAGTATGACGGAATTGCTGTCGCGGGTTCACACGGCAAGACGACGACCACCTCCATGATCGGTGTGACCCTTGACCGCGTGGGTGTATCGCCGACCATCATTGTCGGCGGCGAGGTGCCCGACCTCGGAACGAATGCGAAGCTCGGTACGGGGCGCTATCTTGTTTCCGAGGCGGATGAGAGCGACGGTTCCTTTCTCAAGCTGCGCCCCCACATCGCCGTTGTGACGAACGTCGAGGACGACCACATGGATCACTACGGAACGATGGAGAAGATCATCGCAGCGTTCCATACGTTTGTCGATCAGGTGGACGAGGACGGGACCGCGATCCTCTGCTTTGAAAATGAGATCCTGCGGCAGATTGCACGCAAGACGAAACGGAAGGTTATCTCCTATGCCATCGACACGGAGGCGGACTATCGTGCGGCAGACATTGAGACGCACGGTTCCATTATCTCCTTCACCGTTTTTGAGCGCGGTGTGGAGATGGGACGCATCTCCCTCAACATCCCCGGACGGCACAACGTGCTCAACGCACTCGCCTGTATTGCCGTCGCGCGGCTTGCCGATGTCGCGTTCGCGCAGATTCAGGATGCGCTTGCCGGTTTTCATGGAGCAAAGCGCCGTTTCCAGACCAAGGGAAAGGAGCGCGGTGTCTGGGTAGTGGACGACTACGCCCACCATCCGACGGAGATTGCGGTGACCCTTACGGCGGCGCGACAGACGAATCCCGGTCGGCTCGTATGCGTGTTCCAGCCGCATCGCTATTCGCGCACACAGCTCCTGCGCGCGGAGTTCGGAACGTGTTTTGCCGCTGCGGATCTCCTCCTCCTCACGGATGTCTATGCGGCAGGTGAGGCGCCGATCCCGGGCATCAGCGGCGAGACCCTGATGGAGGAAGTCGCAAAGCAGACGGGACAGGACGCCGTCTACCTGCCGGAGCGCGCCGATCTCGAGCGCTATCTTGTACAGCATGTACGTGCGGGCGATCTCGTCATCACGATGGGTGCGGGCAACATCCTCGAGGTCGGGGAGGCACTGGTCGCGCAGCTGAAAGCAGGAACGGCAGGAACGGGGGAACAGTCCGTTGTCGTCGTCATGGGCGGTCCCTCCAATGAGGCGGAAGTCTCACGTCGCTCGGGCGCTGCGATTCTCGAGGCGCTGCGTGCGAAGAACTACCCCGTCATTGGCATGGAGCTCGAACCCAAGACCTTTGCTGAGGAGATTCAAAAAATTCACCCCGGGATCGTATTCAATGCACTGCATGGGAAATACGGCGAGGACGGGATCCTGCAGGGGACGCTGGATATGCTTGGAATCCCCTATACCGGCTCTGGCGTCCGTGCCGCTGCGCTCACGATGGACAAGCTGACGACAAAGCGGATCTTTCGTGCGGAGGGCATTGCGACACCGCGCTTCCTCTGCATTCATGCGGAAGAGCGGGATGCGCATATCGAAGAGCGCCTGCGGACAGAGTTCGGACTTCCTCTTGTCGTCAAGGCACCGGAGCAGGGCTCAAGCATCGGCGTCTACATTGTGACGTGTGCAGAGGAACTTGCACCCGCAATTGACAAGGCGTTCTCCTATGGTGATGAGGTACTCGTGGAGGAATTCATCGACGGACGGGAGCTTACCGTTGTCGTATGGGGAACGTCCACAGCGGCAGAGGCATTTCCCATCATTGAGATCACGACCACCTCGGGGCGCTATGACTACGAGAGCAAGTACACGCCGGGTGCCTCACGGCATATCGTGCCTGCAGATCTTTCCGAGGAGCGCACGGCGACGATACAGGATATCGCGGTTCGCGCATTCAGGGCATGTGGCTGCAGCGGTATGGCGCGCGTCGATCTCATGTTGAGCAAGACGGGCGAAGCGTATGCCATCGAGGTCAATTCTGTGCCGGGAATGACGAAGATCTCGCTGGTACCCGATGCCGGGCGCGCTATGGGGCTCGAGTTTCCCGAACTCTGCGAGAGGATTCTTGCGATGGCGGGGTACACCCGATGAGCTCACGCCGCGTACTCAAGGGGGCATTTTACCTCCTGTGTATTGCTGCCGCCATCGCTGCACTCATCTATTCACCGCTCTTCACCTTTCAGCAGCTTGTCGTGCGCGGCAACGTTCATCTGAATGAGGCGGAACTCTGTGAGATTGCGCGCATTCAGTACGGTCAGCGTCTCTTTGAGCTAAAGACGGACGCCATGACGACAAATCTACTCCACGATCTGCGCATCGAGTCCGCCGTCGTGCGGCGGCAGCTGCCGAACAAGATTGAGATGGAGATCGTTGAACGAATTCCTGTGGCGACAGTTGCCTGCGACTACGGCTATCTGGATTTTGACAGACAAGGGAAGGTCATCGCGAGCTACCGTTCGCTCAAGGGTGCCGACATTCCCATCATCACGGGGGTGAAGCTGCGTGATCTCTACATCGGGGACGACAATGACAACGTGCAGGTTGCAAAGGTGATTGCGTTCCTCGGTAAGATCGATCCCGCAGACATCGGTCAGATCTCGGAGGTCAAT
>CALALM010000401.1 GCA_937925565.1 uncultured Centipeda sp. | reverse complement strand
CGTGCGAGTGCGGTTCCTGTCTCCATCGCCTCAAAGAAGCTGCGCCAGTGCCACGCCGATTCACCGTTGTCCGTGAGATCACCGACAAGGGCGGCAACGTCCGCGTTCGGATGGCGCTCCCATGCCGTCCGGTACGTCGTACGCCACACGTCGTAACTTTCTCCGCACTGACTGTCCGAAAAGAGCAGGGCGGATATGCGTCCGCTCTCGTGCATGGACAGGAGGGGCATCCAATCCGTTGCACCCGCCGCATACGTGACGCGATAAGAACTGCCTTCCGTGACAGGGATCTCGGCGTGATAGATAAACTGCACCTCGTCGTCCATCGAGAGATAGGTGTAGGCGGGGATCAGGCTCTCCACTTGCTTGCGGGGGCTGCGCAGCTCAACGCGCACATTTTGGAGCAGCTGTGGGCTGTCCCACTGAATCATGCGCGTGCGTGCGGGATTCGCCGTCACGATCTGGCGCAGATGATGGATGCCGTCAGCAGCGGCGTGGGCAGAGCGGGACGAAAAGAGACCGCCGAAGCCCATCGTGAGGATGGTCTTGGCGGCAGTCTGCAAAAATGTGCGTCGTGTCATTCGTTCTTCTCCATTTTCTGTGGGACAGCCTCTTCACGCATGAGATGTTTCTCGTAGCGAATGGCAGCGTAGATCAGGATGCCGGCGCATATCACGACGATGACGAGGCGCGTATGATCCTCCTGCTGCATGATGATGTCATGCCCGATGATTGCCTCGATGCCCGTCGAGGGGAATTTGCCGACGAGCGAGGCGAGCACATAGTCGCGGAAGCGAATCGAGGAGAGGGCACCGACGGCGTTCATGACGGCAGAGGGGAGATAGGGCACCATACGTCCGATCAGCATGATGAAGAAGCCCTTGCTGCCGCTGTACCGGTCGACTTTTGCGAGGAAGGGGCTCTTCGCGATTGCCTTTTCCGCCGCTTCGCGGAAGTAGAAGCGCATGAGGACGAAGGCGATTGTCACGCCGACCGTCTCTGCCACGCAGGAGAGAATGATGCCGGGGATGATGCCGAAGAGAATGACGTTCGCCGTCGAGAAGATGACGGCGGGCGGGAAGCCAAGCGCGTTCGTAAAGAGGGTAAGGAGAAACGCAAAGACGACTGCCCACTCGCCGAACGAGCGAATGTATTCGACCGTTGCGGGAATGTCGCCGCTGGCGAGCAGTGTGAAAAGCTCGGGTAGGAATTCCGGTGCGATGAGGTGGATGATAACGAAGAGAAGAACAATCGCAAGCGCTGCGCCGACCTTTAGGACACCCATGCCCATTTGTTGTTTCACGTAGATGCCTCCTAAGTGGTAAAAATAAGGGCAAGTGCGCCGATGATCAGCGTGATGCTGAATCCCTGCATGACGTTTGCAATACTCTTTCCGCGTGTGCGCGAAAAACGCTGCACAATTTTTCGGATTTCAAAGATCAGGAAGGCGAGGCAGAAAAACACGAGCGAGAGATCGCCCTCCGTCCAACTGTAAGCAAAGATTACGGAGGAGAGGACAATGCCTGTCTGCTCGCCGCGCGAAAAGATACGCTCGGGCTCCTTGTCGTGTTCGCGCGCGTCAAGTTCTGCACGCGTCAACGGTATTCCCATCTCGTCGATTTTTTCCTGGTCACGGTCAAACCAGCGGTAATGGAATCCCATCGGTCTTCACCTCCATGAATGATCGGTACTCTCTCAGCTAGGTTGCAATGCGGCGCTGCGCCGGTTTCCGGCTGGGCGTCGGCAGCTCCGGACGCCGGTTGGGCGTGATCTCCGGCTTTTCCGGTGCCGGCTGCACGGGTGGATTGGGGGAACTCGGTGCGGGGTGGTTGGGACGCGCCATACCGTTTCTGTGCTGTGCCTCCTCTATCTGCGCGCGGAGCTGTTCGCGCCGACGTTCCTCCTCCTCGTGTTCATGTTGTACGAGGCGCAGACGCTCTGTCTGCATTTCCTCCGAGCTGTAGTAGATGCGTGCCTGCTGCACGATGTCCGGCAGATCGGCATAGAGATAGCGTCCGGGGCAGGCGGTCGCATTGAGGTCACGATGCCCCTTTACCGTGCCCTGCCACATGGGATCCAGCTGATAGACGGTGCACAGTGCGGCGATGAGGCGCGCGGCAGAGTTCTTCTGTGCCTCGGTCGGAACCCCCATCTCGAAGTTGCCGGCGAGATTGATGCCGACCGTATGGCGGTTCTCACCGTAAACGTGTGCGCCAACCGTGCCGAGCGGACGTCCCTGTTCGACCGTGCCGTCCTTGCGGATGAGGAAGTGATAGCCGATGCCCGCCCAACCCTGATTCAGATGCCACTGATGGACCGTCTCTGCCGAGACATCATCGTTGTTTGCCATGCCAATATGGTGGACAACAATGCAGTCGGTGACAAAGCGGTTCTCGAGCGTTCCGAACGTTAAATAGGTCGGACGCACTGCCACCCCCGGAAGCGTTGACGGGATATACCATGACGCCTCTGCGGCGGCGGGGAAGAAGGGAAAGACGGCAGCGCCGATCCCGACGAGTGCGAGTCTGCGCAAAAATTCTCTACGATTCATGTGGGATCTCCTGATAGGTATACGTTTGATCACTCAGATGGAGCTCCGTGTTATGAAGACCAAAGAGTGTTGAGCGATGTCCGACGCTGATGGTGCTTACGGCGGGGAGCTCCTGATACAGTAAGTTATAAAGTGCGCGTTCGCGCGGCTCGTCGAGAGCGGATGTCGCCTCGTCGAGAAAGATCCAGTTGGGGCGGATGAGCAGGATGCGTGCAAAGGCAAGCCTTTGCTGCTCGCCGAGTGAGAGGATGCGGCTCCAGTCGTCCACATCGTCGAGGCGCGTGGCGAAATGCTCCAGTCCAACGAGCTTCAGGATACGTGAGATCTCTTCATCCGGCGCCGCTGTCGTGCGCGGATAGGAGAGCACGCGGCGCAGCGAACCGAGAACGAGATAGGGACGCTGGGGGAGGAAGAGACGCTTTGCCCCTGCGGGCAATTCGACACCGCCGCTGCCGTAGGGCCAGATGCCCGCAAGCGCGCGCAAGAGCGTGCTCTTGCCGGCACCCGAGGCACCCGTCACAAGGACGCGGCTCCCCTGCGGCAGTGTCAGTGTGCACGAGGTGAGGAGCGGTGTACCGTCCGGCAGGTCGATGGAGAGTTTTTGCAGCGCGAGTGCATTGCCCGTGCCCTCGCTCCGTTCAATATCGCTCTTTGCCTGAACACACTCCTCCATATGCTCCGTAAAGCCCGAGAGTCGCCGGATGACAGCCGCGAGCTCCGCGATGGAGCTGTAGGAATCGACAAAGAACGAAAGTGCGTCCTGCACGCGCCCGAAAGCCGAGATCGTCTGCATAAGCCCGCCGAGCGCGATCTCGCCTGCGTAGTAGCGCGGTGCCGCCATGATGAGCGGGAAGATGATGGCAAGCTGTGCATAGCCATTGACGTAGAAGTTCAGCAGCTTTGTGCGACGCATCAGTCCCCAGTAGTTCTTGATGACATTTGCAAAGCGCTCCTTGAAGCCGACCGTCTCCGCCATCTCGCCGCAGTAGAACGCAATGCTCTCGCTGTTCTCGCGCACACGCATCATGCTGAAACGGAAGTCCGCCTCATAGCGCTGCTGATCGAAATTCAGGCGGATGAGTTTTTTTCCGACAATGTGAACGAAGTACGTGCCGAGCCCCGAATAGAGGAGGGACAGCCAGAACATATAGCCGTAGATTGTGAACTCTGCGGTGCCGACGGGGACGGTGACGACGCCCGAGAGATTCCAGAGCACGACGGCAAATGCGCCGAGCGTCGTGAGCTGCTTGAGGATGCCGATGAGCAGTGTCAGCGTCAAAGAGACGAACTGATTGATGTCCTCGCTGATACGCTGGTCGGGGTTGTCCGTATCGCTGCGCAGGACTTGCAGGCGGTAGTAGACCTGTCCGTGCATCCAGCGCGCGAGATATTGCTCCGTCATCCATGTGCGCCAGTTGATCGTCAGCATCTGACGGAGATAGACGGCGTAGACCGCGATTACAATGTAGATAAAGGCAAGTACCGTAAACTCACCGATGAGCGGCCGGAACGACACCCAATCATATGCCTGCAGCGCGTCGTAGAAGATGCGGTACCAGTCGTTGATCCGTACGAGCAGGTAGACCATGATGAGGTTGAGTGCAATGACCGCGGCAAGCAGCCCGCGTGCCTTCCATTTTTCGCGCGAATTCCAATATCCTTTGAACAGCTGCCAGAATCCGCGCAAGAGAGGTAACTTCAATCCATATCCCCTTTCATCGAAAGAACGGCTTTCATTATAATATTTTTTCACATCGTCTGCAAGACATCGGAGGTGGATAAAAGAATTTAATGATAGTAGTTATCGTTGACGCAGTTGAAAATATGTAGTAAAATGAGAGCGTTTATCATGGGGGATGTGGGCGTCACAGTCTAAAATGGAAGGAATGGTTGCAGAATGGATTTTATTTCACAGGGGATTGATTTTTTTCGGCAGGGTGGCATTGTCATGTACTTCCTGCTCGCGGCATCGATCTTTGTCGTCTTTATCGGCATTGAGCGTGCGTTCTACTTTGCACGTATGGACGCCGGGCGGGCGTTTGCACATGAGTTTATGCTGCATATCGCGAACGCGCGCTTCAAGGAAGCCGTTGCTTTGACGGAGGAGAAGCGCGGCGCGATTGCGGATATTTTGTTCAGTGCGATCTCGAAAAACAGCAAGAACTCGCGCAAGATGTCCTCCTATATGGAGATCCAGTCCGGCATCGCGCTCTCGAAACTGCGCAGCCGTATGTACTATCTGAGTGTCATTGTCACGATGGCGCCGCTGCTGGGGCTGCTCGGTACGATCAGCGGCATGATCTCGACGTTCAGCGTGTTCAACATCGAGGCGGGCGAGCCGAGTGCGATTACGGGCGGCGTCGGCGAGGCTCTGATTGCGACGGCAATGGGGCTCTGCGTCGCGATCATCGCTCTGTCGGTGCATGCGTATTTCTCCCAGCGTATAGAGAACATCGTCACGGATATGGAGATGTGCTTCTCCGCTTCTGAGAGCAACCGCGTGGAACTGGCACGTGCGGCGGGGGTCAAGGGGGCGATTGAGACCTCTCTGCACAATGATTCGGCAGAAGGTGATGAGACATGAGGCTGCGCGACAGAAGGGCGTTTGAAAAACCCGAGGTCATGATTATCCCCATGATCGACATCATGTTCTTCCTGCTCGTCTTCTTCATCATGAGCACACTCTATATGGTGAATCTCAAGACCGTGGACGTGAATCTGCCGAAGGCGCAGACGGCGCAGACCGAGCTGAACGTGACCTATCTCGTCACCGTGCGCAAGGATGGTTCGCTCTGGCTCGAGGATCAACCGATCGACGAGGGGACGCTCCTGCGCCGTGCGCGTGCGGAGAGTCAGAAGAACCCGCGCTTTGCCGTTGTTGTGCGTGCAGATGGGGATCTGAACTACAGCGGTGTCATGGAGCTGCTGGACAAATTCCGCAAGGAAGGAATCACGAGGTTCGGGCTTGCGGCAGAATAAGAGCATAGGAAAAGACCGGAGCCGCAGCGGCTCCGGTCTTTGTGTTACGGCGATATTTCAACGACCGGCTGCGATTCGAGGCGAATCTCGAATGTGCGCGGCCACGGGCAGTACGCCGTGATATTGCTGCGCGTAACACGCAGCTGCCCACCATTCCGCTGAAATGGGGCACGGAACGCTGCACTGGACTCATAGCTGCGTATACGGCGGTTCAGATCGTTTGTGAGCAGATCGTTCGCCCAGCGCCAGTTGCGCGTGAGGTCGAGATCGGCGGTATTCCGATAGCCCGCGATGCGGAGCCGATGGTTCACACGATCAATCGTTTCTTTCAGATAGAATTCGTCCTCTGCGATGCGTCCCGTGAGGAACATGAGATTCGCATAGGTGAATGCCGCGCGTTCCTCCGCGTTCACGGCATTCTGCATAGCGCAGTGATAGAGGACCGCCTCGGAGAGTGCCGTACCGATGGCATTGCTTGCCGTGTTCCACCCCGCATATGCCGTGAGTGCATTCACAGGGACTGCCTTGTCAATCAAAATGGGCAGCAGCGTTTCCTCCGCATGGAAATGACGCGATAGGTCGACGAGAGCAACAGGCGTTCCTGCGGCAAGCATATCTTTGATGACGGCGGCAGCGGGAACACGCGTGCCGAGCGTATCCATTGCAGAGTCTCCCGCCGAGATAAAGAGTGTCGCGTCATTCGCCATACCATTCTCCGTGAGAGAGGCACCAAGCATCGTGATTTTTTCCCGTGCCGCCACATCGTTCGAGACCGCCATAAAGGGGAAGACCATCTCTGCCATATCATCGCGCGCATAGCGAAGGGAAATGCGCGGTGCTTCGCCTCCTTGCGCGCGCAGCGCATCGATTGACATACGCGCGAGCATACAGAGCGCAATTTCATCCGCGCCATGCACGATCATCGCCCGTTCGGGGGCGATGTTTTTTTGTCGCAGCAGGTCGATGAGCTCCGCCTTTTTCAGATTGCCGACCGAATACTCCTCGCCGTCGTCCTGTCCGAGGATGAGACGGGTAAGCACGCCCTCATCCGTCAGTTCGATGAGCATGGAGGCAAGTGCCGTGCTCTCATCGAAGTGGGCGAGATACTTTTGCAGATCGTCGTCGGGAAACTGTGTGCGCAGATGCGCCATCTCACCCGGATCAACAGGCAGTCCCTCTCCCTCACGTCCGAGAAGGCGCGCATAGGCGAGGAGTGCACGCCGCTCGCGCCAGCCTTCGATGCCGTCCTGTGGAATTGCGCGCGGAAGGATGTAGAATGCGTGCAAGGGCACGGATGGATGTGCCGCGTGTAGGGCGCGCAGATATGCGGCGAGCGATGCGATGTCATCCGCAGAGATATGTGCCTCACGCGCTGTGAGGAGTCCACCTGAGAGAAGCTGATCGACGGAGAGGATGACGGCAGATGCGCGCTCCGCCTCCCGTGCAAGCCAGCGGCGCATCGCCTTTGTATCACCCGCCATGGAATAGTAGTCCATAAATTCTGTTGGAGGTGTAACAATCTCCCGCCCGATGATCCTGCCTCCGTTTACGACGAACTCCCTGCATGGCGGACGTGAATCGAGCGGGACGAGGAGGATGGGGCGCTGCGCTGCCGTGTTCCCCATTGTTGTGGACAACGTGCGCCACCGACCCGCAGGCATCGGATGGAATACGAAATGAAAGAGAAGGGGGGAGAGCACGAGAAAACATAGCATGCCCGTAATCGTTTTTGCCATAGACAACTTCCTCCCACCGTTTGTTGGATAGTATAACACAGGTAGGAAAGACTGCATATGGACAAATAAGAGATTGCGGAAAATAGAAAATTGCGATAAAATGAGAAGTAATTTCATAGGAGATACAATCAGGGAAAGGAATGAGCATATGCGCAGGGATATTTTGCTCTGTTTCCTCAGCTTCGTGCATACGGAGGCGGGGAGACCGGAGATTTCACGGGTTGTTTATGAGAACATAGGCGTACCCAATGAGTGCCATGCAACCAATGAGTCCGCCGTGCGCTACCTCCTGCAAGGCGATCATGCCTTGGCAGAAGGGCTGTCCCGCATGTTCCTCGTGCAGACGAAAAAGGTCGCGGGGAAGATCACTTACAAGAATGCGGACAATAGTTTTTCGGACTACGTGGATCCGGAGGGGCGCACATGGACGCATTACGATTACTTCCTGCATCGGATTGAGGATATCGTACCAAATGTGAGAGAGATTGCGGAGCCGATCCTCTTCGATGAGCGTGCCTCTGTTGAGGCAAATATGGACACGCTCATCGACGTGGCTGCCCGCGTGCAGCACTATGCCCGTGAGGTGCACGCGGACGACCCCTCTGTCGAGATTGTACTGCATGTTGACTCTACGGGCGGCATGCGTAATGCCTCGATGATCCTCATTGCGCTCATGCGGCTTCTCCAATACGAGCGCATCTCCCTCGGCAAGGTGCTCTATTCAAACTTGCAGGCGCATGTTGTCGAGGAAGTCAACCCACTCTATTCGTTCTTTGACCTCGTGGCAGGAGCGGAGGAATTCGTTCGTCACGGCGAGGTGTCGGCGCTACGGGATTACTTCCTTACGCGGGAGAAGAGTCCGGCGTTGGATCGGCTGCTCGCAGCGATGCACCGCTTCGCCGAGGAATTGACACTCTGCCATTACGGCGAGCTGCGCACGGCGATCGGCGAACTCGGGGCGGCGATTGAGGACTTTCCTGCACAGACGCACACGGGAGCACGTACGGAGGCGGAACGCAGCGACGAACTTATGCGACAGATGCTCGGGCGCATCCGTGAGGACTACAGCACCATCCTGACGGACGAGGTGGACGATATCGCCCTCATCGGATGGTGCATTGACCGCGGCTTCCTACAGCAGTCGATGACCTTCTTCACCGAACGTGTGCCGGAGCTGCTCGTGGATTCCGGTTTCCTGCGGCTGAAAACGGAGCATCGGGAACACTTTTTGTACTGTCTTGAAAGGGATCCCATGCGGCGCAATGCAGGATTCTATCTCGTCAATGAGTATCGCGGGGAAAAACTGCCGAGCGAGGAGTTCCGCGCGGCGCAGACCGCGTGGAGAGATGCCCGTCGGAAATTCCTGAGCGCATTCCGCGCGGAGACAACCGCAGATGAAATCCATGCCTTTGCCGACCGTGCGCTCTGCGGACACCCGAAATTCTGCCTCGGCGATGCAGAGCGGCTGTGCGATGTCTTTCTATGGCTGAGCCGGATGCTTCACGAGGAGGAGAACGCCGCCCTGCGGGATGAGCCGGTCGGCAGGGCGTTCCTGGAGCGTGTCCGCACGCCCTACATCAATGCACGGCAGACGAAGAAGCGCAAGGCGGAGCAGGAGGACGCGGGACAGAGCAATGTCTTTGATGCGCTGATGGCAGAGAACAACAGAACCGTCGCCATGAAGCTCGGCAAATTTCTCGGCAAAAATGCTATGGAGACGGATCTCGACCAGATCTTTTCCGACATCGAATGGCTCCCCGTCGTGCGCAGGATGGGCGAGGGTGGTTTCATTACGCAGGACGACGCGTTGGCGGAGCGCATCCTGCGGCAGTATTTCGCCGTCAAGGATGAACGCAACCACACAAGTCATGCGCGCGCGGAGACGGGACGACCCGGCATAGGGGAGCTGACCGCGCTGATGCGGGCGGCACTCGTGGACATTCGCCGCGCATGCAGAGGGGAGGTGTGCGGCAATGAATGAGTTCATCAACCACACAAACCATCCCTCTGCGCGGTGGGAGGCGGAGCAGCTGCGTGCGGCTGAGGCGTACGGTACTGTCATGGACATGCCGTTTCCGCAGATCCCCGCCATGTGGGGCGCGGAGGAGGTATGCCGCCTTGCCGCAGAGAATGCGCGTGCGATCATCGCGCGCCGTCCTGCCGCAGTGCTCGTTCAGGGCGAGTTTACCTATACCTATGCGCTTGTCGCGGCGCTCGCTGCAGCGGGTATTGTTGCCTTCTCCGCGTGCAGCGAACGTCATGTGAGGGAGCGCGTGAACGAGGCGGGAGAGACCGTTCGCGAGTCCCGCTTTGTGTTCTGCCGTTTTCGCACCTATTGCGCACCGTGACCGCGCAGGGAGAAGGATATGCTGGGTGTTGTTGTCTATCGTCTGCGGACGGAGGTCGGCGGGCATTTTACGATGTTCCCGGGCAAACTCCTCCACGGGGCGCTCTTTCGTTACTTTTCCGCATACGATGCGGCGCTTGCGGCGGACGTTCATGCGCGTCAGGCAAAGCCGTTCACCGTCGGTTCCCTGTATCGGACGGACACGGTGCCGCAGGATGCACGGGCATTCCATGCGCCGTCCTTTTCCGTGGGTTCTGCGCAGTTCCTGCGCGTCACGGGACTGGACAGCGATGCGCTTGCAGCATTTGAACGAATGCCCTGCGGGACAAAGCTGCAGGTCGGCAAACTGGTGTTCAGCGTCACAGAGGTGATCGCGGACGGGCGTGAAGAGACCGGGGCGATCGCACCCGATGTGCTTGCTGCGGCGGTGCTGTCGATGGAGGGCGTGCGCCGCGTCCGCTTTTCCTTTCGGACGCCGACCGTATTCCGCACGGACAGCGGTGACTGCGCCGTTCCGTATCCGGAGCTGATCTTTGCGTCACTTGCGGATAAGTGGACGCAGTTCTCGCTCCCCGGTGTCCTGCATAAGGAGACGGCGCGCGCCGCCGCCGCAAAGCTCATTCCGCTCGATTGGCACGGAAGAGGAATGCGGATCCGCATTGCCGAGAGAAAGACCGTTCCCGGCTTTGTCGGAGAGTTCTCCTTCGGTCTCGGTGCGCTGCCCACGGAGGAGCAGGAGATCATCCTGCTCCTGTCGCAGTTCGCACCGTTTTGTGGAACGGGGCGCATGACTGCGCAGGGCATGGGCGAGACACATATATTTTTTTCATAGAGAGGTTTATCGTGCAAGGGAGGCCGGATTATGCGGTATAAGGCGATACTCTTTGATACGCGCTCCATACAGAGCTACATCTTCGCGGGCAATCGGCTCAAAACGAACATCGGCGCGTCCTATCTTGTCGAACGTGTCTTTGACGATGTCCTCCTGCCCGTCGTACGCGATGTCTTGGGAGCAGATGCACTCGATGCAAAGACGTGGACGGACGTGGAGGAGCCGCGCTGGGATGCGATGTCTGCGGCAGCGCGCGTCGGTTACATCGGCGGCGGCAACGCCCTGCTCATCTTCCGCGCGGAGACCGCGGACGAGACGTTGCGCACCATTGTCTCCACATTTACCAAACAGCTCCTCGTACGTATCCCGGGGCTGCGCACGGGAGCGGCGATCGGGCAGCTCGATCTCGGGGCGGACGGCAGCTTTGCGGGAGAGCAGAACCTCACCGCGCTCGTCCATGCGCTCAAGAACGGACAGAACACCGTGTTCCCGCTCGTGAGCCTTCCCTGCCCGGGACTCACGCTCGACTGCCGCGAGAGCGGAGAGACGGCGAATGCGTGGGACGCGGAGGAGCGCAGATTCTACGCATGGGAAGTCGAGATGAAGCTGCGCGCCGACCGCAGGGACGGAAGGGAGGCACCGGCGGAAGCCGAGCTCATGGCGAAACTCGCGTCCGTTCTTTCTGCCGGGGAACAGGAAGTCCTTCAAAGGGACTATGCTTTCCCGATGGAATTTTCCGATCTCGGACAACGGGAGACGGAGAACGACATCGCCGTCGTTCACATCGACGGCAACAATATGGGACGCAAATTTCAGAACTGCAATACGCTGACCGAGCGAAAGAACATGTCGCGCGCGATTCGCCGCAAGACCATCGCGGCATTTGGCGCCCTTGTACAGAAGATCATCGGCAGCTTTGCGGTCTGCC
>CALALM010000400.1 GCA_937925565.1 uncultured Centipeda sp. | reverse complement strand
CCTAGAATTTACTGCATACGAAAAAGGAGGCGCACGCCTCCTTTTTTGATGTCATTATTTACTTGTCCCGATAGTGCGAACCGCACTGCCATATCTCGAATCGCCCATCCTTGATACGGAAAACCAGACGATTCTTTTCATCAATATGAACACTCCAAAAGCCGGAAAGCTCGCCCTTGAGCGGTTCGGGCTGTCCCTGGCATTGGTATCCGTTGCGGTCAATATCCTGAATGAGACGGTTGATCTTTTTCAGCGTCTTCTTATCCTGCGTCTGCCAGTACAGATAGGCTTCCCACGCTTCATCCTGCCACAGTTTCTCCATCAGTCGACCTCGATAAGCTCATGCGGTTTCAGCGTGCTACGCCCCGCCTCAACATCCGCAATCGCCGCACGCAGACGCGCCATATTCTCCTCGCTGTAGAACGGATCCGGTTCCGCTGTGACCTCAAACGGGATGCGACGATCCTGCGTCACCTTCGCCGCAAACATTGTAAATGCGGAGGTCAACGTCAGCCCCATTTGGCGGCACGTCTCCTCCATCGCACGCTTGAGCTCTGCATCCATCCGAAAATTTACCATTGCCTGAGCCATATCAATCGCCTCCTTTGCTGTAGAATATCATATTTGTAAAGACAAATCAATCTTTCCCACATCATTTACTTTACACCTATAATCCCAGTTCCTCCTCAATCAGCACGAGCTCCATCGGGCGATAGCTCATCTTCTTGTAGTGGATGGTGAGCGCGTTGCAGATGCGCTCAAGTGCCGCGCAGTCATAGCAGCGCGTGCCGTCCTTCGCACAGGGCGTTTTCTTGCCCTTGCGGTGGGCGTTGCGTGGGGCGGCGATGCGGTGAATGCGCTCGATGCCCGCCGCGATGTCGGGGACAAGTTTGTTGATGCCGACGACGAAGTATGTCTTTTCATGCCCGAAGAGCGAGCCCGCGACACGGTTGCCCGCGCCGTCCATGTTGAGGATGTGTCCCTGCTCAGTGATTGCATTCGCCGAGAGTACGAAAATATCCGTCATGAGTGCCTCGCGCCCTGCGGCGAGAAATGCCTCGATGCCACCAACATGTCCCGCACGCGGCGGGTCGATGACCTCGTTGTGCTCACTTAGCCGCTCGTAGAGGGAGAGCGCCCGCAGCGTCTCGGAGTCACCGAAGCCGACGCGCTTCCCGCGAATCTCACGGGCGAGGTAGTCCGCCGCCGCTGTGCGCCCGGCGAACCGCGAGACATCGTAGCGATTTTTGTGAAACGCCTCCATTGTACGTACAATGCGCTCCTCGTATGCCGACATCACGCTTCCTCCTCTGACTATGAATATCCTACGCAAACACATCGTTGCACAAGGGATATACAAAAACCTCAATACGTTTCAATAATATTAAAGTTCGAGTCGCACGCGGCGGGTGTGCGACCGATCTCGCGGATGACGCGGATGATGTGATCCTCCGACAGCGCGCGGGGACTCTTCGCGCCCGCGTCGTGGAGAATCGTCTCCTTGTGCACCGTCCCGTCGATGTCGTTCGCGCCGAAGCAAAGCGCCACCTGCGCCACAGGCACGGTCAGCATGACCCAGTACGCCTTAATGTTGCGGAAGTTGTCGAGCATCAGCCGCGCGATTGCGATCGTCCGCAGATCATCCCACATCGTCGTCTGCCGCACCGTCCGCCCCAGCTCCGTATTCGACGGCAGGAACGGGAACGGGATGAACGTCTGGAAGCCGCCCG
>CALALM010000399.1 GCA_937925565.1 uncultured Centipeda sp. | reverse complement strand
ATCATCATCGAAACCAGCCACTACCGCTGCGAGCGCAGCGGCGAGATGACGTTCCACGGAATCCCCGTCGACGCGAGTGTGCGCATGGACGACAAGTACATGGACAGCATTGAGCCGTTCGACTACAAGGAACTCGTCCCCTTCTCCGCCGCATATTTCACAGGACACCTCGCGGACAAGTACGATGTCGACGTGAAGGAATCCCTGCCGCGCGCCGACAGCCGCCTCAGGGCGAGCGTCTCCTGGGTTCTCGCCACCACGGTCAAGGACTACACCCGTGTCTCCCCCGACGGCACGCCGCTGATCCGCAAGGAAGAGGGAAACGTCCGCTATGCCATGCTGCCCGTCTGGATTCTCACCACGAATTACAAGGGGAAACCGTACACCTTCATGATGAACGGACAGACCGGCAAAGTCGTCAGCTCCTCACTGCCGCGGGACAAGTTCAAGGAACGCTATTACCCCCTCGTGCCTGCCGTCCTCGTCTTTCTCATCACCTGCTACATCAGCTGGCTGGTCTTGGACTGGTAGGAGGTGCGGCACATGACAATCGAAACAAAATCACGATACAGCCCCATTCTCGTCCTGCTCCTCCTCTGTCTCAGCCTTTTCATCCTCACCGTACCAAGGGCGGCGGATGCCTCTGACATCGGAAACGCACGCGTGATCGACGAGGCGGATCTCCTCACCGATGCCGAGGAGCAGGAACTCGATGCCAGCATCGCCACGTTTGAGAAAGCACACGGCGTGCGCATCCTCGTCGGCAACATCAAGGACACGCACGGACAGGTGCTCGGCGAAGTCGCAAATGCCGTTGTCGACCGCATCGCGGACGGCGGCGCAAACGGCACGATCGTCTTCCTCCTCGCGCCGAAAGACCGTGATTTCTACATCTCCACCGACAACAAGATGCGCCAGCGCATCACCGATGAGTACGGCATCGAGCACCTCGCAGACAGCTTCGTTCCCGAGCTCAAGGCCAACCAATACGGCAAGGCATACAGTGCATTTGCCGCCACTGTGGACGAGATGCTGACCTACTACGAGAAGGAGGGCAAACCCTACATCCCCCTCGATCCGTGGGCGATCGTCGGGATTCTCGGCACGGCTCTTCTCCTCGCAGCGGTCGTCCACCACGCCATCTCCTCTCACCTCGAGGAGGGAATGGAGACCACCGGGGATGCCACTGGGGCAGATGACTACCTCTCATACAGCAGTGTTCGCATCACACACAGCAAAGACATCTACATCCGCACCTCAGAATCCCGGCGGACGAAATACAAGAAGACCTCCTCCTCGTCCTCCTCGGATTCCTACATCACCACCTCCAGCAGCGACAGCAGTCACGGCGGCGGCGGTGGGAAATATTAGGAAAGTCCCAGCCTCCCCCGCCCTGCGGGGGAGGGGGACCGTGTAAGCGGTGGAAGGGGCGCCTTGAGCGTCTATGAAAACAATCACAAAGGAGCGATTATCATGAAAACACGATTCCTCAGTCTTCTCTGCACCGCCCTGTTTGCCGCAGGCATCCTCCTCGGCGCAGCGACAGCATCTGCCCACGGCATGACCTATTGGGAAGCGACACTTGTGCTGGATGATACGGCTACGGGCGGGCAGAATCAGCTGGAACCGCGCAAAGCCACACTCTCTGATGTCCGCAGGGCTATCGTCCGCGCAGGACTTGCGGACGACTATCAGAAGAAAGACTCCTCAGGCGACGGCATGCGCTTCGTCACCTTTACCTTCAACGGTGCCGAACCCTTCGTCTTCCGCGCCGTGACAGGCGCGAAGGATACGCGCGATGCGGGCGACCTCACCATAACGAGCTACGATATCATGGGGAAGAGCGTCCGCACCCTCAGCGGACTCTGTGTCGGAAAGAGCTACGAGGACATCGAGGAGATGTACGGCGAACCCTCCTTCTCCGAGACAAACGAGGACGGCCTCACCGCCTGCACCTACGCATTTGATGACAAAGCCGCTACGCTCACCTTCGACATCGACGATGCGGGCATCATTCAGGCGATCAAGTTCCGCAGCGAGATTTGATCCTCGTTCCAAGCAAACAACCCCTCGCTCTTTTTGAGCGTGGGGTTGTTTTGATTTTGCAAAGCCAAAATAACAACGTAAAAACAACGCAAGCTGTTCGCTGCTATTTTTTTGTGTGTTTCTCCAGTTCTTCCAACTGACTTTGAAGTAGTTCCAATTCAAGCTCTGCATCGTTGATTTTTTTCTTCTGCTCGATTTCCTTCAATCGATATTCGTCATCCTCCAACTTCCCCTTATAGGAAATCTGCAGTTCCTCCTCCTCCAATTTCAACTGCTCAAGCAGTTTTTCCTTCATATTGATGTACTGACGCAACAGGCGTACATTTGCCACGAGCTGCACCATCGCATCAATTTCTTTATCAGAGTACTCCTCTTTACTGGTAAAGAGAGCACCTGGTGAAATCTCAATAATTGGCACAGTTGGTGTCTTATTCGCAGCCATTATACCAACAAGTGCCGCTCCTGCCGCCGCAGCACCAAAGGACTTTCCTGCCACTTTACCAAGAGCGTATGCGGCACCGAGCCCCAGCCCCACCGTTCGAAGGGCCGATATACGCGTGGCGAACTCCTTCTCCGACCACGTTTTTGCCGCTTTCTCATAGTTGCGCGTGAACGTCCTCTGTTTGAAGAGGAACTCCAACAAGTCCTCTTTCCTGATCCGGTACCCGCTTCGGGTTCCCTCTCCCTCTGCGCGCAGTTCCCCCTCGCGAATCTTCTTTCGCACGGTATAGTCCGACAGCCCCGAGATCTTTGCAACCTCCTCTGTCGTATAATACTCTTTATCCAGTAAATCTGCCCTACGCGCCACCTCCTTCAACGCTTCATTCTCTTTCTTCCCCTTTGCAAGTAACGCCCCGGCAAGTCCTAATGCAATAGACCACATAGGATCATCTCCTTTTGTTCTTGCATTATATCACATTTCTATCCAGCAACGCAAATTCTCAAAAACCATATTGACATCAACTTAAACTCAATATATAATATACGTAAACATAATGCTACCAAATATGCAAATCAATGAAAGGGTGTTGGTCATGGAGACAAAACTGACAGAAAATCGAGGATTGGAAGTACGGGGTGCGTGCCGCCACCTCGATCTGGGTTTGGAAAAGGAACGGAACGTTCTTCTCGGAGGACCATTTGATGCGCTTAAGGTCATCGTAGAAAAGTTATTGTCAGGAAATGAGGAAAGCACAAACCGGCTCTATGACCTTTACGCGAACATGAACCAACAGTTATCGGAGGAAATACGAGAATCGGGCGATCCAAATAAAAAACAAGAGCTCAGAGCAATGCAAATGGAAATCATAAATAAGGCTGAGAAAAAGGATACCGAAACCAAAGCCTTTCTTATGAAGGTTGCCATGGTCGGGGCGGGATTAGGACTCTTCGGTTATGTTGCAATAAAGAAGGCATAACATCGACAGCTCCAATCATCTCTGCGCCTGTCAGCAAATCTAACGAATGCCCTGCGGTGCCTAAATCCGCAGGGCGTTTTCTTGCGAAAAGACTACGTATATGCTACATTACGCTCTTTCTGCTCTCGTGAATCTCCGCAATTAGCTCATGATTTTCTGCAATAAAAGAGCTTCCAATCACTGGATCGGACGAATGGAAGTTCTCTTTGCATCGATAACATAAAGCCAACGAAATGTATCATGTCGCTCCATGCAAATCAGCAGAAACGCCCTTCATCCATAGACAATATCATCCTCCGCATCATCGAATCCCTCTTCGTCCGCACCTTTCTCCGCTCCTCCATCTCATCCCAATCCGTCGCATCATCCGAGGAACATCCCTGTTCATCCTCATCCTGCATTGCCTTATAGATGCCATAGCCAAGAAAACCGGTTGCAAGAACTGCCGCCGCCATTCCGACTGTTTTGAGCGTGCTCATTTCGTCTGCCCCCTGTTCTTAGCTTTTCCTGATCTCCGCCATAATCGCCGACATGGCGTTATACGCCATCGCCGTACCTGCGGCGTTCGCCATCCATCCTCGTGCGAACTCAGGCATGATACCGAGTTTTCCCGCCTCGGTGATTGCATCCATATTCGCGCCGAAGAACACGAACTCCCAGCCGTATTTCTCCTTCTGGTGCTCGATTCGTTCCTTGATCTGTGCCGCCGAATACTTGCGGCTGGAGTTCTCCTCCCCATCCGTGATGATGACAAAGAGCACCTTCTCCGCACGGTAGTCCTCCGCCGTCTGCTTCTGCACCGCACGGATCTTCTCAATCGTGCGCCCGATCGCATCGAGAAGAGCCGTGCCGCCGCCCACACGATAATCCTTCTCCGTCAGCGGTGCAACCGCACGAATGTCGATGCGGTCATGCAGCAGCCGATACTGATTGTCGAACAGCACCGTCGTCACACGCGCCTCGCCCGCAAGCTCCGCCTGCTCCTTCAGCATCGCGTTGAACCCGCCGATCGTATCCTTTTCGAGCCCCGCCATCGACCCGCTCCGATCGACAATGAACACCAGCTCCGTCAAACCCTTCTGCATGAAAAATCCTCCTTCGTCTCTATACCATCTCCGTGGGCATTCGCCCCTGATGATTACAGTATAGGGAGGAAGGGGGACATCTTTTGTCTATTTGAAAAATTTTGATGCACGCAAAAACTTTTCGGTCTCAAGCATCCAGATTCTCAAGCACATCCTCACCCAAGAGGTCAGCAATCTTCGCCTTTGCCTGCGCTTTAATCTCATCCGTGATGTAGATCTGAGCGAGCGCGACCGCCGTTGCAATCGCAATGGCATCATCCGCAAAGCCAATCCCCGGCATGATATCCGGAATCAGATCAAACGGCGAGATCAGGTAGCCGAGCGCACCGATAATGCCCGCCTTGATCTTCGGCGGGCATGTCGGCGACTGCGCCACATAGTAGAGGAGCAGTGCCTGATAGATCACCTTCACACCGATCTTTGCGATGTTCTTGCGAATCTTGTCCCACAAGCCCGCCTCAGAATATTTGTCCTCATACTTCTCAAAGTCCAGATTCTCAATCTCCTCGACTTTGATGTCGTCATGTGTGCTCATACGATAACCTCCATCACTGAAACGCAAACTCTTTCAACGATTCTCGACCTGCAACCATCAATAATTGTTCTTCAAAATCACTTCTTTTGATCTACCACCTTCACCGCACTCCCCTGACTTCTGAGGCACATATCAATGCCATTCCCGTACACCTCGGCGGCAATGCGGTAGACACCGTTCTCCTGCGAAACGACCTTTGCCGTGGGGAGGCGGTCGAGGACGGCCTCGACCGATGCTCCGCTGTAGTCGAAGGTGACACGGCGGAGTTCGCCCGCATACATGAACTGGATGCGTTTACGAAACTCGCCGTCGCTGAATTTCCCGCTATGCGTCACGCGGAAGGTCGCGCCCGTCGGCTCGAAATGTGCAATGCGGTCGATGCGGAAGATGGTCGGGAACTCCTTGCGCCCGTCCGCCAGATAGGCGATGAGGTAGAAATAATACTCGGAGAACATGATGGCGACTGGGTTCACTTCGTGCACGCGCTCCGTGCCGTCCTGACGGCAGTAGGAGATGCGTATCGTATGCTGTGCCGTCATGTGCTGTGAGAGTTCCCAGATCGCCGACAGCAGTTTTTTCCCGTGGCGCAGCGGACATAGTAATGCTGCTCGCTGCGGATCAGCTTTCCAACCTGTGCGCGATCCTGCGGTGCGGTCTGTCGCAGCAGCTTCTTTAGGAGAGCATCGAGCTCCTCCTTGCAGAAGGCGCGGCTCTCAAGGAGGATCTTGCAGACGGCAAGCACATCCTCATTCGTCAGCCACTCGCTTGCCGCGTGCGTGAGCAGATAGCCGCCACGATTTCGCTCATAGACGATGGATGCCTCGCCCTCATCGGTGCGCGTCTCCGCGAGATAGGCACGCAGCTCCTCGATGTCGCGCTGGATGGTCTTGTCCGTCACGGCAAATTTCCGCGCCAGCTCTGCCTTGCGGACGATCTCGCCCCGACTCAGCCGCTCGTATACCTGCAGCAGACGAAAGCCCTTGTTCTCCTTAAAATCAATCTCCACAGACTCACCTCATCCGCACTATTTCTTCCTCAAATGCCAATCCCAGCGACCAGCCCAATCTCCATCCACATATCCAAGACGATGGAACAAATGAAACAGCCAATATTGCCCCGTAAAAAAGAGAAAGACCATAAGCAATGCTGCAGGGATGCCAACAACAACAAACAAAATAGTTGCAATAGGATCCGTCACCAATCCATAGAGGAGCAAAATCACCGCACCGATTATCGGTCCAATAACAAAGATACCTGCGATGTAGCCCATACCGTTCTCCTCCCATTCATGCCATCCACTGCAATTTCATCATAGCAATTGACGTGGACAAATTATGGGTAAGATGATGTTATTTTCGCTGTATATGTACGAATTTTTTTATTATATCTTCTATAATTTATTATCAATTTAATTTTCAATAATTATACCATGAAAATATTAATCAATCGACTTGTTTCTCACATATTTTTACATACCGTATAGCAAAAGGCATGGACGCAATTCGTCCATGCCTTATCCAGATGCTCAAAAATGCGGGATCATGGACATATTCCTTGATTCCTTAACATCTTCCCCGCTCAGTTTCTACTACTCTTACTTTTTTGAGATGCTCGGTAATCTGCGCCGACCATGTCGGAGGTATGCCCGCACCTTTGGCAAACGAGGAGATCATCGCACTGAGTGCCTCAAAGTTCGTGCACACGCCCGCCGCGTCACAGGCGAACGTGGCGGCATTCTCGGTGGGGATGCCGATGTCTCCTGCGACCTTCACCGCATCGATGTTCGCACCGAGGAGGATAAACGTCCAGCCCGCCTCCTTTTCCTGCC
>CALALM010000398.1 GCA_937925565.1 uncultured Centipeda sp. | reverse complement strand
CCCGCCGCAACGGCAACGGCGAGAAATGCCGCGTACATCGCCGTCGCATGCCCCGACAGGCTCGCAAAGCCATAGTGACTGTAGAGATAGACAAGGAAGAGAATGCCGAGAGTCAGCCCCCATGAGACGCCTGTCATCGCCCCCGTAACGCTTGCAGCGAACCACGGGATGAAGCCGATCTTGTTCAGTGCACCCGCGAGGCTCACAATGCCGCCCATCCACATCATGCCGTCCCATGCGCCCTTTTCCCCCAGCACATCCTCCCATGTGAGGACACCTGTGAGGAGCATCGCCGTCACACCGAGGAGGGCGGCAATGGTCGCGTTCACGCCCGTGTAGCCCGACGTGCTCCAGAGGAGGAGCGCACCGACAAAGATGCCGCAGATAATTTTCTCATCCCGCGTCATTGCGCCCATCTCCGTGAGTTTTTCGCGCGCAAGTGACTGCGCCTCGGGCGTCCTCTGAATATCGGGCGGATAGAGCTTGTAGAGCACATAGGGCAGAACAACCATCGAGAGCAGGACGGGCACGATGCCCGCCATCGCCCAAAGCCCCCACGAGATCTCAAGCCCTGCCGTGTCCCGTGCGAGCTCCGCCATCAGAGGATTCGGTGCGCACGCCGTCAGAAAGGCGGCGGCGATCGGTGCATCCACTTGAAACGACACGACGAGGAGGAATGCACCGATCTTGCGTGCCGTCGCCCCCGGCTCCGAACCGAAGACCGAAGCGAGGCTGCGCACAATGGGAAAGAGAATCCCGCCCGAACGCGCCGTGTTCGACGGCGTTGCAGGCGCGATAATAAAATCACTCAGGACGAGGGTGTAGGCAAGTTTCAGGCTGCTCGACCCGAATTTCAAAATGAGATAATATGCAATCCGCCGCCCCAGCCCCGTCTTGATAAAGCCCTGCGCGAACAAAAACGCCGACACGATCAGCCAGATCACCGTATTGCTGAAGCCCGCCAGCGCCTCTGCCGGCTTGATCGTATTCGTCAGTGCTGCAAACGTGATTGCCGCGAGCGCGACCGTCCCGAGCGGGAACGGCTGTAAAATAAAACCGAGGATTGTGCCCGCGAAGATTGCGAACAGATGCCAAGCCGCCGGTGTCAGCCCCTCGGGCACCGGCAGGAACCAGAGGACGGCGATCAGCCCCGCCGTCAGAAAACATCGTACTCCCTTGCTCAAAAGAGTCCCCTCCCGTGATGATAATACACATTGTTTTGAGCGTTTATGCGCCCATTCATCCGAGAGAATCTGCGCAGCCCCTTTACTTATTTTGCATTATACGCTATCCTTCCTTATAAGTCGAATACGTAAATTCCTATTCTCTCTATAGGAAAATTATTATACCGAGGTATATTTATGGAGTTCCGACAGTTCCGCTACATTTTGAAAATTGCCGAGGAGGGTACGCTCTCGCTCGCCGCGAAAAAACTCTACATCTCACAGCCGTCGCTCTCGCAGCTGCTCGCCGCGCAGGAGAAGAAGATCGGCGCACCTCTCTTCGACCGCGGCGGCGCACGCCTCACGCCGACCGCCGTCGGCAGGCTCTACCTCGAGACGGCGCGCTCCATCATCGCGCTCGATGAGGCGTTCCATCAGCAGGTGGATGACTGCGTGCACGGCGCGGCGGGCGACGTGACACTCGGACTCACGCAGTTTCGCAGCACACATCTCCTCGCGCCCATGCTTCCCGCCTTTCGCGCAAAATATCCGAAAATCACGCTCCATCTGCGCGAGGACACAACCTATCGACTCGAGGAACTTGCCACAGCGAACGAGGTGGACTGCATCATCTCGTTGCTGCCGATCAATGAGCATCGCTTTGACTATGATGTACTCTTCGAGGAGCGGCTGCTGCTCGCCCTCCCGCCCGCGCATCCTGTATGTACGGCACTCGGACTGACCCCCGGTGCGCGCGAAAATATTCCGAGTGTTCCACTTGCGGCACTGCGTGAGACACCTTTTCTCCTGATGCACCGCGAACAAAAACTCCACGATACACTCTTCTCCCTCTGTGAGGCGGCGGGCTTCCTACCGCAGATCACGCTCGAAACGCGCAGCATGAACACGGCGCACGCACTCGCGGGCGCGGGACTCGGCGCGGCAATCCTCCCCGAGACACTCATCGCCGCCGCTCCGCCCGCACATCCCCCCTGCTACGCTGCCATCGAGGGCGACCCGCACCGCACGATCATCCTTGCCCGCGCAAAGAAGCGTTACCTGCCGCGCGCCGTCGATATTTTCCGTACAGAACTGCAGGCGTTCTGTGCAAAGTGAACACAAAAAAAGATTGCTGCAGGAAGCTTTTTACTTCGTACAGCAATCTTTAGGAATCACGGATAAAATAGACCCTCAGATTGGCGCAGATTTTTTCGTCCGATTGAGGCAGCAAACCGGACGCATAGCCAAAGCTATGTGGAGGATTTGCTAACGAAAAGCGGACAAAAAAGATGCGCTAAGATGGCGTGGCTGAATTTATCAGTGCTTCCTTTATTTATCGGTGGTGATTATTTCACAACATCCCCGTGCCAGTCCTTGATGCCGCCCATCTCGACGATGTTCGTATAGCCCATGTCCGCAAGCTTCTGTGCCGCCTGCTGGCTGCGCGCACCGCTACGGCAGTAGACGAAGATCTTCTGCGCCTTGTCGGACAGTTCCTTCGGCGGCGTCGTATGGATCGACTCGTTCGGAATATTGATGGCGTTCGGGATATGTCCGTCCGCGTATTCCCCCGCCGTCCGCACATCGACGATCAGATAGCCCTGCTCCGCCGCCATCATCTTTGCTGCTTCATCCGAATTCACGCGCTGAAATGTCGCCATTGCCGGATCCTTTCCTTCGGTCACCCCAGATGTCTGCGCGCTTCCGCAGCCGCAGATCCCTAACGTCAAAACACTCAAACAGAAAAGCATAACAATTTTACGCATATAAACACCTCATCAAACAAATTATTTCACAATCTCCCCATGCCAGTCCTGAATCCCGCCCATCTCGATGATGTTCTTATATCCCATATGTGCGAGTCGATTGGCAACATTCATGCTGCGAATCCCCTTGACACAGTAGACGAAGATCATTTGATTCCGATCGGGAAGTTCCTGCGGGGGCTCCTCCCCGATGCGATCCATCGGAATGTTGATCGCGTGCGGAATATGCCCCTCGGCAAACTCCTCCGGGCTGCGCACGTCGAGGATCAGATAGTCCTGCTCACGCTCCATAAGCACCTGTGCCTCATCGGCGGTAATGCGCCGATACTTCGCCTGTTCCTTTCGATCATCTGCTGTATCTCCGCCGCATCCTGTGACGGCAGACGCCATCACGAGGAGCAGCAGAACTGCCACAACCTTTCTCATAGATTCTTCCCCCAAACTCCCTGCCGCACAGCGGCAATCTATCGAAAGAACACCATAATGGAACCACCGATCGTCGGAAGCGCGACAATCCAGAAACGCAGAACGGGGAGCGGCGCAAGATGCGTCAGCTTTGCCCCGAAGAATGAGCCGATGGAGAGCGCCATGAGCGTCTGGATGAAAAGCCACGGCTCAAGCTGCCCGTAGAGGACGTAGCCGATGCCGCCGCTGATGGAGATCGGCACTATAATCATCATCGTCGTCCCGATCGCCTGCAGGAGCGGCACACCAAAGACAACCATGAGTGCGATCTGGATGTACGCCGCCGACCCGATGCCGAACGCGCCCGAGAGGACGCCGCAGACGAAACCGACGGGCAGTCCGTATAGATAGAGCCGCCGTCCCGTCAGGAGTTCCTCGCGCACGGCAATATGCCGTCCGAGCCACTCCGCCTGATAGATGCGCAAATAGAGGAGGCATGCGCTCGAGAGCAGCATGACGCCCGTAAAGAGACTCAGATTGGGTGCCTGCATATGGTTTGAGAGCACGGCACCGATCAGCGCCCCCACGAGTCCGCCCGTACCGAGTACGGCGCCTGTCAGCGGGATGACCTCGCGCTCGCGGTAATGACTGATCGCACCCGAGAGCGTCGTGAACGCCATCGAACCGAGCGCAACGGCGAGCGCCTGATGAATCGGCACCCCGAATCCCACCACAAGCAGAGTAATGATGACGCCGCTGCCGCCCGCCCCGACAAAGCCGATGATTCCTCCCATGAGAAGCATAGACAGAAAGAGCATTGCATTCTCCCGTCCCATAAACACAAAAGGAGCTGCACAGCAGCTCCTATCTATTACGATGGTGACGCCTATGGGATTCGAACCCATGAACCCGCCGTGAGAGGGCGGTGT
>CALALM010000397.1 GCA_937925565.1 uncultured Centipeda sp. | reverse complement strand
TGGCCCTCTACCGGCAGACCTTCCTGGCCCCCACACTGGCGGCCGCTGCGGCTCCCCTGCTGGTGCTCATCGAGTTGGCCGCCTTCGTCGACGTCGTTCCCGCCCTGGTCCTGGCGGCGGCCGTCATCGTGGTACCGGCCTTCATCGCCTGGTGCCACTCGCGGCTGCGGGCCTCGTCCTCGAACTCCCGACGGGCGCGGATGCGTCTGGCCGCCGAGTACCTCGACGCGATCCAGGGACTGCGCACCCTCACCCTGGCCCGGGCCGCGGAGCGCACCAGTGCGCGCCTGCGCCTGGAGGGGGAGTCGAACCGACGCGCGGTCATGGGGCTGCTGGCGGGCAACCAGCTCGTCATCCTGCTCACCGACGGTCTGTTCTCGCTCTTCCTCATCACCGTGGCCGCCGGTCTGGCCCTGGTGCGCCTGTCCACCGGCGCCATCGACGTCAGTGACGCCTTGGCGATCGTCCTGACCTCCTACGTGCTCCTCGAGCCGCTGGACCACGTGGGCGCCTTCTTCTACGTGGGCATGGCCGGAATGGCCAACCAGCGCGCCATCCGCAGGATCCTGTCGCGGCCCCTGCCTCGCTCGACCGCTCGTCCCGGGGCCACGGTCTCCACCCCGACGGCCGCTCAGTCCTCCATCGTGCTCGACGACGCCGAGGCCGCCTGGGACGCCGACCCGGTGCTGGAGGGCGTCAATCTGAGCGTGCGCCGCGGTGAGAGCCTGGCGGTGGTCGGCCCCTCGGGGGCGGGCAAATCGACGCTCATGCAGCTGATCGGCGGTCTCCTCGTGCCGACGGCGGGACGCGTTTTGGTGGACGGTGTTTCTCTTCACGGAAAAACCAAGGAGAAAAAGGAGGAGGCGCGTGCCGCGCGTTTTCGCGTTGGCATGGTCTTTCAGTATCCGGAACATCAGTTGTTCGAGGAGACGGTCTATGAGGACATCGCCTTCGGTCCACGCAATCAGGGACTGACGGACACCGAGGTCAACACCCGCGTCGGAGAGGCGATGGAACTCGTCCGTCTGCCTGACAGCTATTGTGACCGTTCGCCTTTTGCCCTTTCAGGCGGTGAACGCAGGCGCGTGGCAATCGCGGGCGTGCTTGCACTCGCACCGCGCTACCTCGTGCTTGATGAACCTGCGGCGGGACTCGACCCGCGCGGGCGTGAGGCACTACTCTCCATGCTCACGATGCTTCACCGAGAACGCGGCGTCACCATCGTCCTTGTATCGCACAGCATGGAGGATATTTTGTGCGTCGCCGATCATATGGTCATCCTCGCAGGCGGGCAGGTGATCGGTGAGGGGGAGCCGATCACGCTCTTTCAGCAGGATGATCTTCTTGCGCAAGCAGCTCTTGCTGTTCCGCGCCTCCTTCGACTTGGGCAGAAACTCGAAGCGGCAGGCTATCCTGTCGGAGATTCTGTGACAGTGGAGGATATGGCAAAAAAGATTTTGGCAACCGGATAAATGCAAAAAACCGGATCATAGATCCGGTTTTTTGCTGTGTGATGCTATCTCATGCGCATACGCGGCGGGGTGGATATCCCCGACGGGGCAATTCCTGCCGCCCGATCCTTTGCACGCTCTTCCTCGAGGTAGTACGTGGGATCGACGCCAAGCTCATGAATGAAGTGGTAGAGGTCGTTGCCCGTAGGAACGATCTGTATGGAAGCAGCGCCGTCCTTCTCCTCGGAGAGGTCGATCACCGTGCGTTTGTCCAACAGCTTGCCATTACCATCGGCAAAGAGAATGATGATAGGGGTTGTCGTGCGTCCAAACTTGCTTTCCTTCACAACAGCAAAGCCGAATGTCGTCTTGAGTACGGCTCCCTCAGGGTAGATGGCGACGTTGTTGAAGAACAGTTCCAAGAGCTTCGGATCGAACTGCCCCTTGTTAATATTGTGCATGATGTTGTAGGCAATGTTTGGCATATATGCCTTTTTATAGGGACGTTCGCTTGTCAACGCATCGTATACATCTGCAATCGCTGCGATCTTCGCAAAGCGGTGTATCTCATCCCCCTTGAGTCCACGCGGGTAACCCCTGCCGTCAATGTGCTCGTGATGTTGTCCCGCAATCGCCGCGAGAATACTTGATTTCGGCAGTCCGCTCATCTTGAGGATGCGCCGTGCACCATTGGCAGGATGCTTCTTCATGATGTCGAACTCGATGTTGCTCAAACTCCTGTTTTTATTGAGAATATCTGTGTGCACATCGATTTTTCCGAGATCGTGCAGGAGACCGCCGAGTGTAATCAGGGAAAGGTCTTCTTTTGGGAGATGACAAAGCATGCCCATCATGGCAGAAAGTACGGCAACGTTGACGCTGTGTGCAAAGGTATAGGCATCATGCGTGCGAATATCTGTAAGCTGGACAAGGTTTTTATGATTTTCAAAGAGATTGAAAACGATCGAATCGGTCACCTTTTGCAGCGCCGGGATATCGAGGGTTCCGTTTTCTTCGATGGATTGAAAGGTATTATAGACGGCACTGATTGCATTGACGCGCGTTTTCTCCTCGATCACATTCGGCGGTGGTGCGAGCTTGTGCTTTGGATCCATCGATGTCACGGTGACCGATTGAATGCCAAGCTGCTGCATACGGCGAATGTAGTCAATCGTAACAGGCTGTCCCTTAACGAGATAGCTCCCTCCCGCAGTATTGAACAGACTTTGACCAAGCACCATGCCATTCTTTAGCTTTGAGACAGGAAGTCGTAGCATCGTTTCCCCCTTATTTTTTAGGTATGTATCGCCGCGTACAGTCTGTAAGAACAACTCCCCTGACTGCGGTCGGATACAGGATCTACCTATATAATAGCTATTTTCAGTTTACATGAAATGCCATATTTTGTAAAGGGGAATACGTTCACATGAAGTTCTTCCGGTTGTCGCATTTGCATAGAACTTTTGTTTTTGT
>CALALM010000396.1 GCA_937925565.1 uncultured Centipeda sp. | reverse complement strand
GTCGCCGCCGCCGCACGGATGAGGTCAGCGGGCGCAAGGGAGAGCTGTTCCCCGCGTCGCCCCGCACTCACGCACACGTGCTCATGATGCAGGATACTCTCGTCGCAGTAGACGGGATACGGCTTCTTTGCCCCCAGCGGCGAACATCCGCCGCGCACATAGCCTGTGAGGTCAAAGACCTCCTTGAGATGAACCATCTCCGCGCGCTTGTTGCCGCTTGTGGCGGCTGCTGCCTTGAGATCGAGCTCGCACGCACCCGGGATGACCGCCATGAACACACCCGTCCGGTCGCCGCGCACAACGAGCGTCTTGTAGATGCGCTCCAACGGGATGCCGGTCACCTCTGCCACATGCGCCGCCGAAAGATCGCTCTCATCGACGGGATAGGTCAGAAGCTCGTAGGAAATGCCAAGGCGATCCAAGATACGTGCCGCATTGGTCTTTGGAATTTTCTTCTTTGCCATATTACTCACCACTCCGGATTATACCATTGAGCCGGAATAAAAATCAAACGCTATTGCGTTTGGAAGGGAGCATCACTATGAAAATTGCACTCATCTCCATGGAAGTCGTCCCCGGTCGTCCCGATCGGAACGCTGCAACAATGCGCGGAAAGATTGCAGAGGCAAAGGCGGCGGGCGCCAACCTCGCCCTTTTCCCCGCACTCAGTCTCTCGGGGCTCTTCCTCGGCGGCGTGTGGAAACAGCCCGCATTCCTGCGCGACTGCGCGGCATACGCCGAGGAGATTGCCGCTGCGGCAGATGGCATCACCGTCGTCTTTGGAAACGCAGCAGAGGCAGAGGGCTGCACGGGCGTGCGCCGCACACTCATGGAGGCGCGGGACGGCGTACTGCGTGAGGTCGCACATTCACCGCTGCACGGTGCGGGAAATCAGTTTGCTCCTCTCCTCTATGAGATGCCGAACGAGAACATCATCCTCGCCGCAGATGCGAGTCCCTTCCCCATTTGCTTCGGCGCATCCGCCCTTGCTAAGACAGCACACGAAAAGCGAAAAAATATTTTCTACATCAACACCCTCGGACTTCAAGACAAGGGCAAGACGGTCTACGCATTTCCCGGTCGAGCGTATGTATTCAGTGCTGCAGGCGAACGCGTCACCATGTCCCCTGACTACACAGAGGGTATAACCGTCGTTGACACGGACGCGCTTCCCGCTCCCATTTTGTCTCATGCAGAGCCGCCCATCGCTCCCGTCCACCGGATGCTGCGCTACGCCGTGCAGAAATTTCTCGCACGCATCCATATGGAGCGCGTCGTCATCGGTATCTCGGGCGGCATTGACTCTGCCGTCGCCGCAGCCCTCTACGTGGACGCGATCGGCGCAGAGAATGTCCTGCTCATCAATATGCCGAGCCAGTTCAACTCCGCAACGACGAAGGGACTCGCGGCACAGCTCGCGGACAATCTCGGCTGCCGTCATATGATCGTCCCGATCGAAGAGAGCGTCGCACACACCGTCACGCAGTTGACGGAAATCCCCATCATGGGCAAGCCCGCAGCCGAGGGCGAACATCTCACGATCTCCTCGTTTGTACGCGAGAATATACAGGCGCGCGACCGCAGCGGACGCGTCCTCTCCACCGTCGCAGCCGCGTGGGGCGCGGGCTTTACCTGCAACGCGAACAAGGCGGAGTCCACCGTCGGCTACGCGACCCTCTACGGAGATCAGGCAGGCTTCCTCTCCGCACTCGCCGACCTCTGGAAGTATCAGGTCTACGATCTCGCACGCTATCTGAACGAAGCGGTCTACGGACAAGAGGTCATCCCGCAGGGCATCATCGACATCGTGCCAAGTGCAGAACTCTCCGACGCGCAGAACGTCGACGAGGGCAAGGGCGATCCCATCCGCTACCCATATCACGATCATCTCTTCCGCGCCTTTGCGGAAAACAACGAAACACCCGAAGACATTCTTGCACACTACGCAGAAGGGAATCTTGACGCACATATCGGATGTGAACACGGACTTGTCGGTACGTACTTCCCGACAACCGCAGACTTCATCGCCGACCTCGAACGTTGGTGGAGACTCTACACGGGCATGGCAGTCGCCAAGCGCATCCAGTCGCCGCCGCTGCTGTCCGTCACCGGTCGTGCATACGGCAGCGACCATCCCGAGTCCCAGATCGGCGCCTATGAGACGATTGCCTATCGTACGCTGAAGGAAAAACTGCTCAAGAAATAAATGTGCTACTTACGCAGGGGGTTGTCGTACGAAGCAAAAACTTCGTGCAACAGCCCTTTTTCTCTTCCATAAAGAAATAGTTGAGAAATTTTCTCATTTACAAGATTGAGTTTTTGTGCTATTCTAAATACAAATGAAAGGATGGTGTTTCCATGAACATCCAGAAAAATTATGTAAAATTGCTGCTCACTCTCGCACTCGCCCTGACTGCACTGGTCGCCGTCGGCTGCGGCGGAGGCAATAATAAGGCGGCAGACACAAAGAAGACCGTGACGGTCACTACCTCGTTCCTACAGGATATGACCAAGCAGCTTGCGGGCGACTATGTGAACGTCGAGCTGATTATTCCTGCGGGCGAGGATCCGCATCTCTACGTCGCACAGCCTGCCGACCTTGAGAAGATCAAGAAGGCGGATCTCCTCCTCTATCATGGTCTGCACTTCGAGGGTAAGATGGCAGAAGTGCTTGAGAAGAAGGGCGTCGCCGTCACGAAGAATTTTGCGGACGCGAACATCAACTATATGGAGGAGGACGGCAAAAAGATCGTCGACCCGCATTTCTGGTTCGATGTCGCCCTCTACAAGCAAGCAACGGAGGCTGCTGCAGCCGAGCTGATCAAACTCGTTCCCGCGCACGAGAAGGAAATTCAGGAAAATCTGAAGAAATACCTCGCTGATCTCGATGCGCTCGATGTGGAGATCACGGAGAAGATCGCACAGATCCCCGAGGGACAGCGAAATCTCGTCACGCCGCACGACGCATTCAACTACTTCTCCCACCGCTACCATGTGAACGTCATTGCGCCGCAGGGCGTCAGCACGGACTCCGAGGTCGCAAACGCCGACATCGAAAAGACGGCGAACTACATTGTCGATCACAAGGTCAAGGCGGTCTTTGCAGAGAGTACGACGAACCCCGAGCGCATGAAGAAGCTGCAGGAGGTCTGCAGGACAAAGGGCTTCGATGTGGAGATCGTCGGCGGTGAGGGCAATGAGCTCTTCTCCGACTCGCTTGCACCCGAGGGACAGAAGGGCGACACCTATATCACAATGTACCGCAGCAATGTCGATCTGATTGTTTCGCATTTGAAGTAGTAGAAAAACGTTCGTTATCAGATGTTATGGACAAACGGAAACGTAACCGTACGACACTCCTAAGCAAACCCTAGTGGAGCAAGCGGAAGCGAGGGTGCGACCCGCCCCCTGCGGATTTCTTTCGTTCAAGCGCAGCGCGTTTAAGAAGTCCGCAGGTATTTAGGCGGACGAGCACACGACCGCTTGCGCAACGAGGCGTTTGCGTGGAGTTCGCACGGATAAAAGAAACCATACAGAAAGGACTCAAAATGGAAGGCATCAGCAGCGTGATCCACGTCGAAGATCTCACAATGGCATACCGCGAAACGCCTGTGCTCTGGGACATCGACCTCGATATCCCGGCGCGTGTGCGCTGCGCGATCGTGGGACCGAACGGCGCGGGAAAATCGACCCTCCTCAAGGGCATCCTCGGTCTGTTGAAGCCCGTCTCGGGTGCGGTGCGCCTCTGGGGCAAGCCGCTCTCTGCCGTCCACAAGCAGATTGCCTACGTGCCGCAGCGTGGCTCGGTGCACTGGGACTTCCCGACGACCGTCTTTGATGTCGTACTCATGGGGCGCTACGCCCATCTCGGACTCGTACGCCGCCCCGGCAAGGAGGATCGCGCACGAGCGATGGACGCCCTCGAAAAGATGAAGATGGCGGACTTCCGACCGCCAGATCTCGGAGCTGTCGGGCGGACAGAAGCAGCGTGTCTTTATCGCACGTGCGCTCGCGCAGGATGCGCAGCTCTATATCATGGACGAACCGCTTGCGGGCGTCGATGAGACGACGGAGCGCATCATCATGGACAAATTCATCGACTTGCAGAAAGAGAAACGCACCGTCATCGCCGTGCATCACGACCTGAGCACACTCGATTCTTACTTTGACTATCTCGTCGTGCTCAACCGCACAGTGAAGGCATGCGACTATCTCAGCAATCTCGACAAGGAGGCGGCGCTTGCGCTTGCCTACCGGCTCAAGGAGTGACGACGATGGACATTCTGATGAACTACACCTTTCAGATCGTCGCGCTCGGCAGCGTCATCCTCGCCGTCGCTGCTGCTCCCATAGGCGCATTCAGCGTCTACAAGGGGCAAAGTCTGATCGGCGACGCGATCGGACACTCGACCTTCCCCGGCATCATTCTCGCCTACATGGCGTTCGCGACGCGCAGCCCCGTCGTCCTTCTCCTAGGCGCAATCGCTGCGGGCGCGGCAAGCTACACACTCATCCAGCTCGCACACAGGGACAAGCGCCTCGGACTCGACGCAAACCTCGCCATCTTCCTCTCGGGCTTCTTCGGTCTCGGCATGGCGCTCAAGAGTTTTATTCAGGGCAATCCCGATTACGCAGGTGCCTCACAGGCAGGACTCGGCACATACATCTTCGGTCAGGCGGCATACATGCTTGAGGCGGACGTGCAGCTCATCTGCATTGTCTCCGCCGTCGTCCTCTTCCTGCTCCTGCTCTTTTACAAAGAGCTGAAACTCTTCGTCTTTGACGCAGAGTATGCGG
>CALALM010000395.1 GCA_937925565.1 uncultured Centipeda sp. | reverse complement strand
TCGCCGCCGTATGTACGGCGAACGCATCATTGTCTTTGTCGATGAAATCCATCGCTTCAACAAGGCACAGCAGGACGCCTTTCTGCCCTTCGTAGAGAAAGGGAGCATTGTGCTGATCGGAGCGACAACGGAGAATCCCTCGTTTGAGATCAACAGTGCACTCTTGTCACGCTGCCGCGTCTTTGTACTCCAGGGGCTCAATACGGAGGACATCAAGCGTCTGCTTCAGCACGCCATCTCCTCCGAGCGGGGGCTCGGCAGTCAGCGCATCCATCTTTCCGAAGATGGACTGATGGCAGTCGCTGCCTTTGCAAACGGCGATGCGCGTAGCGCACTCTCCACGCTTGAGATGCTCGTTCTGAATGCGGATGAGCGCGATGGAGAAATCTATGTGACCGAGGAGAATCTGGCGCAGTGTATCTCGCGCAAATCCCTTCTCTATGACAAGAGCGGGGAGGAGCATTTCAATCTCATCTCTGCTCTGCACAAATCGATGCGCAACTCCGATCCGGATGCGGCGGTCTACTGGCTCGCGCGCATGCTCGAGGCAGGAGAGGATCCCCTCTATGTAGCACGGAGGGTAACGCGATTCGCGGCAGAGGATGTGGGGCTTGCCGATCCGAGGGCCCTTGAGATTGCCGTTGCGGCATATCAGGCATGTCACTACATCGGGTTCCCCGAGTGCAACGTCCACCTGACCGAGGCGGTCATCTATCTGTCACTTGCGCCGAAGTCGAACACGATGGAAACAGCATATCTCGCGGCCGCGGCGGATGCACGTACGATGCTCGCAGAGCCCGTGCCGCTGGTCATCCGCAATGCACCGACCAAGCTCATGAAGGATATGGATTACGGCAAGGGATATCAGTATGCGCATGATACGGAGGAGCATATCACCAATATGCAGTGTCTGCCCGACGCGCTTGCTGGTCGATCCTATTATCATCCGACGGAGCAGGGGATGGAGGGACGCTTTCGGGAACGGCTTGACTGGATCAAAGACTGGAAGAAAAATCATTCATCAAAAACAGATTAAATAAAAATGTGCAAAAAATAACGTCTCTAATGACGATTCAATTCGTCTGTGTGAGAAAGGAAGGAACTCCGGCATTGGATGGGAAGCTGAAATTATATGGGTTTA
>CALALM010000394.1 GCA_937925565.1 uncultured Centipeda sp. | reverse complement strand
GTCGGCGATCCGACGAAGGAGTAACACATGAAAATTATTGCAGGACTTGGCAATCCCGGCATGGAGTATGCACAGACGAAGCATAACGTCGGCTTTATGCTGGTTGATGTACTTGCAACACGTCTGAATGCCCCCGCATGGAAGGAGGATTTTTTTTCCTCGGTCACGGAGGTGCACATCGGTGGGGAAAAGGTCTTTCTCGTGAAGCCGCTCACCTATATGAACAACAGCGGCGAGGCGCTCGGTCCTATGCTTTTGTACTATAAAATGGATGTGGATGATCTGACTGTCGTTCACGATGACATGGATATCCCCGCGGGGACGGTGCGCATTCGCAGGAAGGGCAGCTCGGGCGGGCACAATGGGATCAAATCCATCATTGCTCATGTGGGCAGCGAGGATTTTGCGCGCGTGCGCATTGGTATCGGGCGACCGCCGACCGGTTGGACGGTCATCAATCATGTTCTTGCGCCGTTTTCATCAGAGGATGCGCCGAAGATTCGCGAGGCGATCGACTATCTCCTTCCCGCAGTGGAGTGCATTGTAACGAACGGTGTGGACTTCGCGATGAATCGCTATAATCCGCACAAGAAAAAGACAAAGAAGCAAGAGGGGAGCCATGAAGCCAAAGAAGAAGGCGGTACATCCGCGCATGCAGAGGGATGAGGTGACGGCGGTCTACGCCGACAAACACGGAAATATCTGCACGGCGGAGGGGCTGCGCGCGTTCGGGCGCGTTGGCACGCAGAATGTTCCGCTCTGTCCTGATGATCTCATTCCGCTGCCGGAGAGTGCAGATCTCATGTTTATGCCCGGGCACACGGCTGTTGGGCAGCGTGCAAACGGGGAAGAAGAGCAGCTTGCCGGAACGGCAGTCGCCGCGATCCTGCCGCAGGGCTATACCCGCACGCATCTCCCTGCCTTTCATCGCTCCGATGGTGCCGCGCCCCTGCCGCTTTACGGTTATACCGCTGTCGTTTCCTATCGTGGAGAGCTTCATGTTACAGCTGTGTATACGGATGAAAACGAAAAATGGGATCCTGCCAACTATAACGGGAAAGAGCTCAAGAAACTCGTGCGGCGCACGATGAAGGAACTGCCGAACAACCGCATCGTCGCTCAGGTAGGGAACTGCTCGTTGAACTATCACTGCCTGACGGCACAGAATCTTTTTTACAGACGTTGGGAGTGCGGTGTGCCGACATCACTCGTCTGCAATGCGAATTGTCTTGGCTGCATCTCATTGCAGAGCTCAGAGTGCTGTCCCTCGCCGCAGGAGCGCATCACATTTTCCCCGACGGCGGAGGAGATCGCCGAGGTTGGGATCTATCATCTCTCCATCGCACCGGATGGGATTATCAGTTTCGGGCAGGGCTGCGAGGGCGAGCCGTCGCTTGCGGCGGACAGAATCGCGGAGGGAATCCGTAAGATTCGCGCTGTGACCGCGCGCGGGCAGATCAATATGAATTCGAATGCCGGATTTCCGGAGGGTATGAAGAAGATTGTGGATGCGGGTCTGGATTCGCTGCGCGTATCAATCATCAGTGCGCGCGATGAGAGTTATGATGCATATTATCGCGCGAGCTATCCGCTGGCGAGCGTAAAGGAATCGCTGCGCTATGCACTCGATCACGGCGTCTATGTATCGCTCAATCTGCTGCATTTTCCCGGCTTTACCGACCGTGTGGAAGAACTGGCGGCGTGGCAGGAATTTTTCCGCGCCTTCCCTGTTCAGATGATTCAGATGCGGAATTTGAACATCGATCCGACGCTCTTTCTGCGCACGATGCCGAAAGAGACTACCGCCCCCGTCGGGACGCGCGTATTTATGGATGAACTACATGCGGAGTTTCCACAGCTTGTGATAGGAAGCTTCAGTCATTACGTAACGAATTGACTTCTTGTACAATATCGGATAGAATGACCTTGTACCTCATAGAGGTATGGGGATTTCTTTTATGGAAAAGAGATAGTTTCCTATTATTTCTTAGCGCTGGCTCTGGGGTGCGGCGGCATTTCAGAGGACGAGGAGAAGGTTGTCGAGCCGTCAGCGGATGCCTTCCGGCACACTCTGTCGATAGTCTGTGATCAAAACGCAGGGGTGACTCTGCGGACAAAGCTGCAGATGGAGCGAAATCCCTGAGCGATTTATTTATTATCGGTCAGGAGGTATTTTTATGTGTGGAATCGTTGGTTATGTTGGGGATCGTCAGGCGGCAGAGTTCCTGCTTGACGGACTCTCGAAGCTTGAGTATCGTGGCTATGACTCTGCCGGGATTGCCGTCTATGACGGTGAGAACATCCGCGTCGAAAAGAGTGTCGGTCGCCTTGCGGCATTGCGCGATAAGATCAAGGGGAATGTGCCCGTAGGCAGCCTCGGTATCGGTCATACGCGTTGGGCGACACACGGGCGCCCGTCGGATGTCAACTCACATCCGCATACGGACTGTCACGGCGACTTTGCCATCGTGCACAACGGCATCATCGAGAACTATCTTTCGCTGAAGGAAGAGCTCATCACGAAGGGGCACGTTTTTCGGTCTGAGACGGATACGGAGGTCGTCGTACATCTCCTCGAGGAGGTCTACACGGGGGACTTTGTCGCCGCCGTACGTGCGGTCCTGGCGCGGATCGAGGGCTCGTATGCGCTTGTTTTTATGAGCCGTAGGCATCCGGATATGCTCATCTGCACGAAGCAGGACAATCCACTCATCATTGGTCTGGGTGAGGGGGAAAACTTTATCGCCTCGGACATCCCTGCCATTATTTCCAAGACGCGCCGCACCTATATTCTCAGCGACGGGGAGGTTGCCATTGTCCGCAAGGATGCGGTTGAGGTGACGAATCATCTCGGTGCACCCGTACCGAAGAAGGTGTTCGAGGTTACGTGGAATGCCGAAGCCGCGGAGAAGGGTGGCTACGAGCATTTTATGCTCAAGGAGATCCACGATCAGCCAAAGGCGGTGCGCGACACGATGAGTCAGCGCATTACGGCTGATAAGAAGGCGATCTCCTTTGAAGAGCTTACATGGGATGCAGCCTATTTGAACCCGTTCAACAAGATTTACATTGTCGCCTGCGGAACGGCGTACCATGCAGGGCTCGTGGGCAAGTACTACATCGAGAAGCTCGCGCGCGTACTCGTCGAGGTGGATGTCGCCTCCGAGTTCCGCTATCGCGATCCGATTGTGGATGAGAAGACCCTTTTGATTGTGGTCTCCCAGTCGGGGGAGACGAGCGATACGCTTGCTGCGCTCAAGGAGTCGAAGCGCCGCGGAGCAAAGACACTCGCGATTACGAACGTGGTTGGCTCCTCCATTGCACGCGAAGCCGATCAGGTCGTCTATACGTGGGCAGGTCCCGAGATTGCGGTTGCCTCGACAAAGGCGTATACGACACAGCTCGTTCTCTTCTTCATGCTTGCCCTCTACATGGCGGAGATCAAGGGGACGATTTCGAAGGAGTGTACAGCGGAGCTTGTCACGAAACTGCAGGAGATTCCGGCGCAGGTCTCAGAGATCCTGTCTGATGTCGATCCGATCAAGACGTTTGCAAAGCAGTACGGCTTCAACGAGGATGTCTTCTACATCGGTCGTGGCTTGGACTACGCCGTCTCGCTCGAGGGTGCACTCAAGCTCAAGGAGATCTCCTACATCCACGCCGAGGCATATGCGGCGGGCGAGCTCAAGCACGGAACACTGGCTCTCATCGTCGAGGGAGTACCTGTGATTGCACTTGCAACACAGCAGAGCGTCTATGAGAAGACGCTCTCCAACATTAAGGAAGTCAAGGCACGCGATGCCGTCGTCATCGGCATTGCGGCAGAGGGGGATACAGAGCTCGAAAAATACGTCGATCACGTCATGTACGTACCGGCGTCGGATGAGTTTATCATGCCGATCCTGTCTGTCATCCCGCTTCAGTTGCTCGCTTACTATGCGGCGATTACGCGCGGCTGCGATGTGGATAAGCCGCGCAACCTTGCGAAGTCCGTTACCGTCGAGTAATTTTCAAACGAATATGACAGCAGAGCTTCTATGTGGGGGCTCTGTTTTTTCTTTTAAAAAGGCGTGACAAGACCTTCAACTCATGCTATAACTATGTTCATTATGGTGAATGAAACAGCAAGAATCAACATCAACAACATCCTCGAACGCGCGATTGACATTGGGCAGCGCATGCTCGTGACAGGTGCCGAGGTTGGACGCGTGGAGCGCACAATCAACTTCATCTGCCGCGCCTATGGGGTGCGCCATGTGGATGTCATGGTCATTACGACCAGCATCATTGTAACATTGCGCGGCAACGACATCGGCGTGCTCACGCAGATGCGGCGCGTTCCGGGTCAGAACTTCGACTTTCAGCGGCTTAAGGCGCTGAATCAGCTTTCGCGCGAGATTTGCGCAAATCCCATGTCATCCGACGAAATCAAGGTGCGCATTCATGCGATTGATACGATGGAGACGATCTCGCTCAAGGCGTCCCTGTTCTATTGGGCACTGATCGCGGGGAGCTTCTCCGCGTTCTTCGGCGGGCGGTTGGAGGATGCCATCTGCGCGGGCATTGTGGGGGTGTTGCTGCGCCTTTTGCAATACCTTCTTGGTCAGACAAAACTCAATCCATATTTTGCGCTTGTTCTGCTCAGCTTCGTCGGAGGAATACTTGCAAACTCATTCATGTGGTTTGGTATGGACATCCATCCCGCCGCAATCAATATGGGCAATATCATGCCCGTCATTCCGGGGCTTGCGCTCATGAACTCGATCCGCGATATGTTCAGTCAGGAGACAATCTCGGGGCTCATCAAGAGTGCCGAGGCGTTCATCCTGAGCCTCCTCATTGCGACGGGCTTTGCATTCAGTGCGACGGGGACGCTCATTGCCTTTGAGACGACGGGATGGGTCTATCTCCTGACATCATTTGTCGGCGGCTTTTGTTTTCATCTGCTCTGGCACGGGCACTTCAAGGATGCCGTCATGGGGGCGGTGGTCTGCATGGGCGCATGGGGATTCACGATGCTCTTTGTTGCAATGGGATGGAACGAGTTTGCAGGCTACTTTGCGGGGGCGGTCTTTGCGACGATCGCGGCGGAAATTCTGGCGCGCATCTACAAATCCCCCGCAACGATCTTCCTCATCATCGGCGTCATTGCGATGGTGCCCGGCGGCTCACTCTATCGTACGATGTTCTACGCCGTCGCTGCAGACTGGGAGAAGTTTGGTACGCAGGGGATCAAGACCTTTCTCTATGCCGTCTCGATTGCGGCGGGTATTGTGATTGCAACGGCAATCTGGGAGACGGTCAAGGCATGGCTGATGGCGCGGAAGAAAAAAGACGATCCACTTGCGAAGGAGCCTTGCTGCACACGGAGCGAACGATGATGGAAGGAAAACGACAATGGCAATGAACGAGCGCAGACGCCTTGGGCTGACGATCTTTCTTGGTGCCATGACGGCGATTGCACCACTCTCGACGGATATGTATCTGCCGGCACTGCCTGAGGTGCAGACGGATTTTGGTGTCTCGACATCGCTCGTCCAGCTGACACTGACGATGACGACGCTCGGCATGGCA
>CALALM010000393.1 GCA_937925565.1 uncultured Centipeda sp. | reverse complement strand
CACCTGCCACGCGGCAAGCCGCAGAAAATCCCCAAGTACGGGAAGGCGCAGGAGCAGACCGTCCATAAAAAGGCGCAGGGACGGCACACGAAGCGCGAGGACAAACGCGACGCAAAGCCCCAAGGAAAACAACGGAAGCAGATATGGATGCACCGCAACACCATCGGACAGCACAAGGAGCAACCGCGTTGGCAGCGGAACCTCCGTCCCCAGATCCTGCAGGAGTGCAGCAAAGATCGGCAAAACGAACGCGGTCATCATTAGAACGGAAAACAGTGTTGCCGCCAAAAGAAAGAGCGGATAGGCAAGTGCGCTGCGCAGAGATTCGCGCAGATTGTGCGCCTCCGTGAGAACGGCAGCCGCCTCCCGCAGCAGTTTATCGAGCCGCCCGCTCTCCTCCCCTGCCCGTACCATCCCCACGAGACTCGGTGGAAATGCCCCTGCCTGCATCTCCATCGCCTGTGAGAGGGCCCTGCCCTGCCGAACTTCCGTGTAGAGAGCCGCAACAGAACGTCCGCATGAGGAGTCCCGCATCCCTTCGGCAAGACGTTCCAGTGACGTATGGACTGGAAGCCCCGCTCCGAGAAGTGCTGCGAGTTCATGCAGAAATGCGATTCGCTCCTCTCCCGTCATCCCCCTGTTCGGATGCAATCTCGGCAGACGGAAATTCCATTGCGCACGGATGTGCAGCGGCGTCTTCCCCTCCGCCGCAAGCGCCCGTGCAGCCGCAGGCGCAGATTCGGCGGCAATCACGCCGCACACCTCCAGCCCGTCCGCCGTGCGTGCCTGGTAGGAGAATTTCTTCATGCGATCATGCCCTTTGCCCTGAGAGCAGACTCCGCCATCTCTGCCGTCTGCATCCCCTGCGCCGCCCCGCTCATCATGACCGAGGCGAGCTGGCTGTAGCTGCCCTGCCGCAGGATGTTGCGCACGGCAGGCGTCACACAGAGCGCCTCGAACGCAGCGATGCGTCCTCCGCCTACGCGCGGCAAAAGCCGCTGTGCAAAGATGCCCGTCAGGACATCGGCAAATTGCGCACGCACGGCATCCCGCACATCCGGTGAAAACATACTCTCCACGCGCAGCGGCGTCTCAGCCGCACTGCGCGTATGAAGCGTTCCGAGCACAAGCACACCCGTCGTTGCGGCCATGAGCGCCGCTTCCATTGTCGCGCGGTCACGGATCTCCCCGATGAGCAGGATGTCCGGATCCTCGCGCAGCGCGCTCCGCACGGCATTCGGAAAGGCAGCGAAATCACGCTCTGCCTCACGTTGACTGAGGAACGCACGCGCAGGCGAAAAGATGTATTCGATCGGATCCTCAAGCGTAATGATATGCACGCGCCGCATCCGATTGATTTCCTCGATCAGGGATGCGAGTGTTGTCGTCTTTCCCACGCCCGTCGCTCCACAGATCAGTGCCAGTCCGTCACGCGCCGTGGCGAGTGCACGCAATGCTGCGGGCATCCCGATCTTCTCGGGCGTTGCTATAACCTCCGGCAGGAGGCGCAGAGCAAGCCCGATGCCACCGTGCATACGGTAGGCGTTTCCACGAAAGCGCCGTCCTTCATGGTTCCACACAAAATCTACATCGTGCGTGCGAAGTGATGCGCGCTGCTCCTCGGTGAGCATTTCATTCAGCAACTGTATGATCCCCTCATGCGTCGGGCATCCTTCCTCCGCTGCCAGTTCTCCATCCAAACGCATCTGCACACGCTGCCCCGGCGCGATGTGGAGATCGGACGCCCCCGCAGCGATCATGCGGCAGAGAACCTCCTCCAACATTTCTCTCTCATCCATAGAGTGCTCTCGCCACCTCCGCGATCGTCGTCTCACCGGCACACGCCTTTGCCGCTCCGTCCTGCCAGAGCGTCTCCATGCCGTCCTTTACGGCTGCCCGCCGCAGCGACTCTTTATCGCATCCTGCAAGAATTGCCGCACGAATCGGCTCCGATATGGGGAGCACCTCATGAATCGCCATACGCCCACGATATCCGGTGCCATGACAATGAGTGCAGCCGCGTCCCCGCACAAGATACAGCCCCTCATGGTATAACTCTCCCAGCTGCACCGCCTCGCGCACACCGACAGGGACAGCATATTCCTCGCGGCAATGCGGACAGATGCGCCGCACGAGACGCTGCGCAATCACACCCGAGAGTGTTGCCGCGAGGAGATAGGACGGAACCCCCATCTCAATCATGCGAAAGACTGCCGAGACCGTATCCTCCGTATGCAGCGTCGAAAAGAGCGCATGTCCCGTGAGCGCAATCCGCACCGCCATCTCCGCCGTCTCCCGATCGCGGATCTCACCGAGCAGGATTTTCTGTGCATCCTGCCGGAGTGCTGCGCGGAGTCCCGTAACAAACGTCAGCCCTGCCTCCGGATTCACCTGAAACTGGCTAATTCCGTCAATGCGTCGTTCCACGGGATCCTCAAGGGTCATGATGTGACAGCTCGGCTCGTTCAGTGCCGAGAGTGCGGCGTAGAGTGTCGTCGTCTTGCCCGAGTTCATCGGTCCGCACAGGAGGAGCAGCCCCGTCGGGCGGTGAATCAAACGCTCGAAAAGCTCCTGATTGCGCGCAGTGAAGTCCAGCTCCTCACAGCCGAGAAAACACTCGCGCGCGTCCATAATGCGCACAACCATGCGCTCCCCATCCACCACGGGAAGAACCGCCACACGCATATCGATCGGACGATTGCCGGAGCGATAGCGAATCTGTCCGTCCTGCGGTCGGTTGCGCTTCGCCGTGTCGATGCCCGCCATCACCTTCAAACGCGCGATGATGACGGGAGCAAGCTCCGACGGAAACCGAATCGGACGTTCGCGCAGCATACCGTCCACGCGCATGCGGATACGAAG
>CALALM010000392.1 GCA_937925565.1 uncultured Centipeda sp. | reverse complement strand
TGATTCCGACGATGGCATCGCCGACAAACGATCTGAACACCACATTGGGACTGGCTCTGCTGGTCATCGTCATGATGCACGTGCTGGGGCTCGCGGTGAAGGGGATGCACTATGTGGCGCATTTCTTCCAGCCGGTCGCACCGTTCATCATCATCAACATTGTCGAGGAGGTTGCGAAACCGATCACGCTGTCGTTTCGTCTATTCGGCAACATCTTGGCGGGTGAGATTCTGATTCACATCCTGCTGCAGCTTCTCGGGAATGGCTCCACCATCCCCTCGGTGATCTGGCTGGCGTTCAGTGTGTTCGTCGGCATTGTGCAGGCGCTCGTCTTTACGATGCTCTCCACTGCTTACATTGGAGCGGCGATCAAGACGGACGGCGGGCACTGAGAAAATCGGTTTTACGTGCGGCAACGCACATCATCCAAGATTTTGTTCAACTGTTTAAGGAGGATCTTTTCATGGAAAACGCAATCATGGTCGCAGGCGCTCTTATTGGTGCGGGTCTTTGCTTTGGTCTTGCTGCGATTGGCGCGGGCATCGGTGACGGTCTTGTCACGGGTCGCTTCATCGAGGGTCTGGCACGTCAGCCGGAGGCGGGCGGCGTTCTCTTCACGCGTACGCTCATCTCGGTCGGTCTGATCGAGGCGCTTGCCATCATCGGCGTCGTTTTCGGCATCATCATGCTCTACGCAAATCCGCTGATTAAGTAATTGAGATACAGCATGGATTTTGCAAAGGGGGCATAGGAATTGAGTGAAATTACGCAAGGGCTGATTGATCTCAACGGGACACTGCCTGTCCAAATCATCAACTTCCTGATTCTCGTTGCACTCCTGCGTGCGGTGGCGTACAAGCCGATTGTCCGCATGATGGATGAGCGCCGGGCAAAGATCGCCGAGAGCATCGAAAAGGCGGACGCGGATGCGGCTGCTGCCGAGGCGACGCTGAACGAGTACAAGGCACAGCTTGCCGCCGCGCGCACAAAGGCACAGGAGATCGTCGATCAGGCGGAGAAGCGTGCCGGCGAGGAGCGCGAGGCGAGCATCCAGGCGACGAAGCGCGAGATCGAACAGATGAAGAAGGCGGCCGAGGTTCAGATGGAACGCGAGCGCGCCCATGCGGTCGAGCAGCTGAAGGCAGAGGTTGTCGCCCTGTCGCTCGCGGCGGCGGGCAAAATCATCCAAAAGAATCTGAACGAGAAGGACAACGATGCCATCATCGGCGAGTTTATCGCGAAACTCGACGCGAAAAAGATTGGTGATGCGCCATGCTGAACATGGAACTTGCACGCAAGTACGCACGCGCAATCTTCGAGCTTGCCTGTGAGGATCATGCGCTCAAGGAGTACGGTGCAGATCTGGCGAAGGTGCAGCAGCTCTATCATGACTGCCCGGAGCTGAAGGCGTATCTCTGCAACCCGAACATCCAGCCGGAGGACAAGAAGTCCCTCCTGCGTGAGGTGTTTGAGGGCGGCGTGCGTGAGACGGTGCTGAACTTCCTCCTGCTGCTCGTTGACAAGCGGCGCATGATGGTGTTCGACGCGATTCACACGATCTTCGGCCAGCTCTCGAACGAGAAGCTCGGCATCGCCGTGGCGGATGTCACGACGGTCGGTGCGCTCACGCCGGAGCAGCTGAAGGAGCTGACGGCGAAGCTCGAGAGCATTACGGGCAAGCAGGTAACTCTACGCGAACACCGCGATCCCTCGCTCATCGGCGGCGTGGTGGTGCGCATCGGCGACCGCCGCATCGACGGCAGCATCAAGGGGCGTCTCGCAGCAATGACGGCAGAGTTAATGGCGAACTAGCGGGGTGACAGCGAAATATGAAAATGAATCCGGAAGAAATTACTTCCATAATCAAGGAACGGATCAAGAACTATGATGTCGATCTGAACGTCAACGATGTCGGCACGGTTCTTGAGGTCGGCGACGGTATTGCCCATATCTACGGGCTGGACAAGGCGATGGCGGGCGAGCTGCTGGACTTCGGCAATGACGTCTACGGTCTTGTCCTGAACCTTGAGCAGGAGAGCGTCGGCGCGGTTCTGCTCGGCGGCGATACCCTGATCAAGGAAGGCGACACCGTGAAGCGCACGGGGCGCATCATGCAGGTGCCCGTGGGCGAGGCGATGATTGGTCGCGTCGTGGACGCGCTCGGACGCCCCATCGACGGCAAGGGTCCCATCGACACGAAGGAGTTCCGCCCCGTCGAGTCGCCGGCGCCCGGTATCGCGGACCGCAAGAGCGTCCACGAGCCGCTGCAGACGGGACTCAAGGCGATCGATGCGCTCGTCCCGATCGGCCGCGGTCAGCGCGAGCTGATCATCGGCGACCGCGGCACGGGCAAGACGGCAATCGCCGTCGATACGATTCTGAACCAGAAGGGGCAGAACTGTATCTGCGTCTACGTCGCCATCGGTCAGAAGGCGTCCACGGTCGCGCGCGTTGTGAAGACGCTTGAGGACGGCGGCGCGATGGAGTACACGATCGTCGTTGCGGCAACGGCTGCGGACAGCGCACCGCTGCAGTATCTCGCACCATACGCGGGCGTTGCGATGGCGGAGTACTTCATGTATAAGGGCGGTCATGCGCTCTGCGTCTATGACGATCTCTCGAAGCACGCGGCTGCGTACCGCGCGATGTCGCTGCTGCTGCGCCGTCCGCCCGGACGCGAGGCATACCCGGGCGACGTGTTCTACTTACACTCCCGCCTCCTCGAGCGCGCGGCGAAGCTCTCCGACGCACTCGGCGCAGGCTCCATTACGGCACTGCCGATCATCGAGACGCTCGCGGGCGACCTCTCGGCGTACATCCCGACGAACGTCATCTCGATCACGGACGGTCAGATCATGCTGGACACCGACTCGTTCTACTCGGGCATCCGCCCGGCGATCAGCGTCGGTCTCTCGGTCTCCCGTGTCGGCGGCTCCGCACAGATCAAGGCGATGAAGCAGGTCGCGGGCACGATGCGTCTGGATCTGGCGCAGTACCGCGAGCTCGCGGCATTTGCCCAGTTCGGCTCCGACCTCGACAAGGCGACGAAGGCGCAGCTCGACCGCGGCGCACGCATGGTCGAGACGCTGAAGCAGGCGCAGTACAGCCCGCTCTCCGTTGCCGAGCAGGTGCTTGTCATCTTCACGGCGGTGCGCGGACATCTGACGGACATCCCCGTGGGCAAGGTTGTCACGTTCCACACGGACTTCCTCAAGTTCATGCGTGCCTCGCATCCGGAGATCGCGTCGGCGATCACGTCGCAGCAGAAGCTCGACGATGCGCTTGAGGCGGACATCACGGCGGCGATTGCGGAGTTCAAGGACACCATCTCCTACAAAGAAGCGTAAAGGAGAGGTGACTGTATATGGCAAATTTACAGGACATCCGTCGGCGCATCCGCAGCGTCAAGAGCATCCAGCAGATCACGAACGCCATGGACATGGTCG
>CALALM010000391.1 GCA_937925565.1 uncultured Centipeda sp. | reverse complement strand
CAATCATCATGCCGACCGTGAAATCGGCAACCGCATTTGCACTCCGCCACGGCGCGTTGATGAGCTTTACCCCTCTCTCCGTTAAGAGAGGCACATCGGCATTCTCATATCCGCCGCGCAGAACGGCAGCCACCTTGAGATTCTTTGCCTTTTCGATAATCTCCTTATTGATGGATGCGACATGTACGACGAGAATATCCTTATCCGCACAGTTTTCCAACAGTGCCTTGCATGTGGGAGCGGCATCAATCCCCTGATGCTCGATCAGCGTCATGCGGTCGGTAATTGGCCCCATCGCGTACATATCCTTATCTTCGACAATTGTGATCTCCGCGCCGAGCGGCTCCAACACGCGCAGTTCTTCCATCATCTCCACTGTAATTCCGCCGTCTGCAACGCAAAGAATTTTTGTTTTATCCATAATCAGCACCCTCAATTTCCGTCAGGTTTCCTGCCTGCATTACAACAGGGCTCCCCCGCCAACAGTGCTCAAGCCTTTCCTGCCGAACCGACCAGGTCAATCTTTTGACGCACGATCTCCTGCAGTGCAGCAAGCGGCTTTTGATAGAGCTGATGCGGCCAAATCGCCAAATGCTCGGCAGTCTGCAGTTCTTCCTTGAGCGTGCCGTTGAATGCGGTCAGCATCTCGGAAAAAATATTCAGCTTGCATATGCCGTTTGCGACAGACTTCCTGATCAGCTCATCCGGCGTACCCGATCCTCCGTGCATCACCATCGGCACGGTCGATATCGCGTTTAGTTCCTGCAGCCGTTCAAAATGAATCTTCGGCTTATGCACGTAGAGCCCGTGTGCCGTTCCCACAGCGACGGCGATGCAGTCCACCTGCGTGCGCTCGATGAAATCCGCCAGCTCGCTCGGCTGCGTCAGATAATCGTCGGGATTGTCGAACGTATCCTTTTTTTCAGCGCCGATCTCGCTGCTCCCGACAATACCATCTCCCACGTGCCCGAGTTCGGCCTCCACGGTCACGTCAAAGCGATGCGCATATGCAACCACTTCGCTCGTCTTGCGGATATTTTCCTCCAGAGGGAGCACAGAACCGTCAAACATCACGGAAGAAAAGCCTCCGTCAATACACTGTCGAATGAACGGAATATCCACTGCATGATCGAGATGGACCGCAACGGGCACGGATGCATTTTCTGCAATTTTCCGCAGATAGCCGAGCCAGTGGGAAAGTCGATCGCCCGCGAGATCGACGGTCAGGCCCATCAAAATGACCGGCGACTTCTTTTCTTCGGCCGCCTCGGTAACAGCCATTGCCATATCGAGGTTGCTCACATCAAACGCACCGACAGCATATTTTCCCGTTCGCGCGTCGGTCAGCATTTTCTTCATGTTTACCAAAGGCATATATATCCCTCCTCCTGCAGCGCTTCAGTCGGCCGCTTTCCAGTCCCACATTGTCTGCGTGCTCGTCATAATGCCATCAAATCCGCGCTGATAAAGCCTCTGCGCAAATTCGATCCGATTGATGAATCCGCTCGCAAAAATTTTGCCGGGGAATCCCCTTCGAAACTCGTCAATGAAAT
>CALALM010000390.1 GCA_937925565.1 uncultured Centipeda sp. | reverse complement strand
AGCGCATTGCGGCAGCGCGCACAGACGTGTGTGCGGACATCTATGATATCCGCTACTTCCCAGAGCTGAAGGAGAAGTACAGCGTGATGAGCGTTCCCTGCATGATTGTAGGGGAAGACCTCTTCTTCGGCAAGAAGAACATCGACGAGGTCGCAGATATATTGGTCAATCGAGGCTGAGTGTTTTGTTGCCCGCGCCCCTGAGCAAGGCGCCTATGGGGAATAGAAACGCTCTGTCGATTGATATAGTTGCTGTGTATTATTTTTAGAAAAGGAGAGCATCATGGAACTCAAGGGATCACAGACCGAGAAGAATCTCTGGGCGGCATTTGCCGGCGAATCGCAGGCGCATACGAAGTATCTCTACTATGCGTCGCAGGCGAAGAAGGATGGCTACGTCCAGATCTCGAACATCTTCAACGAGACGGCAGTCAACGAGAAGGCACACGCAAAGATCTGGTTCAAACTCGTGCATGGTGTCGGCGACACGAAGGCGAACCTCGCCGATGCCGCCTCCGGGGAGAATGAGGAGTGGACGAGCATGTACCCCGAGTTCGCACGCGTCGCGCGCGAGGAGGGATTCGACAAGATTGCGCGTCTCTTCGACGCCGTCGGCAAGATCGAGAAGGAGCACGACGCCCGCTACAAGCTGCTGCTGCAGAAGGTGGATGAGGGCACGGTGTTCGCACGCGATGAGAAGATCATCTGGCAGTGCCTCAACTGTGGCTATGTCTGCGAGAGTCCGAAGGCACCGATGAAGTGTCCGGTCTGTGAGCACCCGCAGTCCTTCTTCCAGCAGGTTGTGCAGAATTACTAAGCCGTTGATACGGCTATGAAAAATCCCCGCCGTTTGGCGGGGATTTTTTAGGAGGATATCATATGCGAAACAAATTCGATTTATCCGCGTATCTCGTGATTGGTCCCGAGAATACGAATGGGCGCCCCATTGCACGTGTGATCGCGGAGGCAATACGTGCGGATTTTACCTTTGTTCAGATCCGCGCGAAGGGGGCGGACGCACGCGAGATTATCGATCTCACGCGTGCAGCGGCAGATGTGATCGCCGCGCAGGAGAAGTCGGATGCTGTGACACTCGTTGTAAATGACCGTCTAGATGTCGTGCTCGCTGCGCGGGAACAGGGCATCAAGGTGGACGGCGTGCACGTCGGACAGACGGATATCCCGCCCGATGTATGCCGCAAGTACCTCGGCGCGGACGCGATTATCGGACTCTCCGCACGTACATCGGAACTCCTTGACTACGTGTCGCACTGCGATACCTCGTGCATCGACTACTTCGGTGCAGGACCGTTGCACGCGACGCCAACAAAGCCCGAGGCAGGGCGTACTGCCTCGGGCGAAATTGTGACGCGCAGCCTCGAAGAACTCACGCAGCTACACCGTATCAGCCCCGTGCCCGTGGTCGTAGGCGGCGGTGTCAAGGCGGCGGATTTACCTGCCCTCAAAGCGACAGGCGTTGAGGGCTTCTTCGTCGTGAGCGCGGTGGCGGGCGCGATGCATCCGTATGCTGCAGCGGAGGAGTTGGTGCGGATTTGGCATGAGTAAAACGATGTGGCGCGAATCCCGCGCGAACGCTTAGTTGCACAAGTGATCGCGTGCTCGTTCGCCGAAATACCGACGCACTTCTTAAACGCGCTACGCTTGAACGAAAGAAGTACGCCGGGGGCGAGTCGCACACTTTACTCACTTGTTCCACTAGGGTTCACTTTGGGACATCGCGCCACAAAACCGTAGAATTTTCACTCATAATATTTCAACAAGCTCTGCGTTCCATCTGTGCCGCCGCCGCGCTCCTCAATTGCGCGCGCCTCACGCAGTACCTGTTCGAGGACAGGAAGGTCGACGCCATACTCCTTGCTCGTCTCGGCACCGATCGTCATATCCTTGACGAAATGCTTAATCATAAAGCCGGGATCGAAGTTGCCGTCGAGCGCCATGCGCAGCATATTGCTCATCTGGAAGCTCGCCGCCGCACCGCCCGAGATGGAGGTGTAGACCTTCTCGACATCCAGGCCCGCCGCGCGCGCATAGGCGAATGCCTCGCACGCGCCCGCGAGTGCCCCTGCGATTGCGATCTGGTTTGCCGCTTTGGTCTTTTGCCCTGCACCCGCGCTGCCCTCATAGACGATGTTCTTGCCCATTGCGGCAAAGACGGGCCGCATGGCGCTGAACGCATCCTCATCGCCGCCGACGAGAATGTTCAGCGTGGCGTTCCGTGCGCCCATATCTCCACCTGTGACAGGTGCGTCGAGTGCATGAATGCCGCGCTTCTTTGCCTCCGCATAAATGCGTTCGGCAAGAGCGGGGGAGGAGGTCGTCATATCGGCGGTATAGGCACCCACATCGAGATTTGCGAGAATCCCATCCGCGCCGAGGTAGATTTCCTCCACATCCTTCGGATAGCCGACGATCGTGATGACAGCGTCCTGCCCACGTGCACATAAACCGGGACTCTCACAGTATTTCGCGCCACGCGTAACGAGTGCGTCCGCCTTCGACCTCGTACGGTTGTAGACGCTGAGCTCATAGCCCGCATCCATGAGGTGATCTGCCATCGCGGCGCCCATGATGCCAAGTCCGATAAATCCAATTTTTTTCATAGCGTTTCCTCCCTTTCATTCTCTATGTGTTCAGTGTAGCATAAAATCCTGCAAAAAGCAGGATTTTTTTGATGGATTCCGAATTTTATAGATATAAGAAATCGTTGAATCCGAAGGGAGGCTGTCTTATGCGGCTCGAATTTTTGGGCGCTGCGCACGTCGTCACAGGCTCGTGCTATCTGCTCCATGTGGGGGATCACAGCTATCTGGTGGACTGCGGCATGTATCAGGGAACGCGGCGTCTGCGCGAGATGAACTATGAGGACTTTCCGTTCAATCCCGCCGAGATCGAGGCGGTTTTTTTGACGCATGCGCACATCGACCACTGTGGACGCATTCCGCGCCTCGTGCGTGAAGGTTTTCGCGGAAAAATCTACGCGACGCGTTCCACCTGCGACCTCGTGCGCATCATGCTGCCGGACTCCGCGCACATCCAAGAGAGCGATGCAGAGCTCTTTAATCGGAAGAACGCCCGCCGCAGTGAGGCGCCGATTACGCCGCTCTATACGCAGGCGGATGCCTTTGCCGCACTTGAGCTGTTTGAGCCGGTCCCCTATCAGTCTCCCTTGCAGGTGGATGCTCTGCAACTGACCTTCCGCGACGCGGGGCACATTCTCGGATCGGCAATCATCGAGATGGTGGTGGAGGAGAACGGGCAGGAGACGAAGCTTGTCTTCTCGGGCGACCTCGGTCAGCCGAATCAGCCAATCCTGCGTGATCCGGAACGAATTGCGGGAACGGATTTCCTGCTTGTCGAGTCCACGTACGGCGACCGTATTCACCGTGATTATGACAAGGAGACGGCGCTCCTTGAGGTTATCCGCGATACGATGGATCGAGGCGGCAACGTCATTATCCCGTCCTTTGCCGTCGGCAGAACACAGACGCTGCTCTATTACTTTTACAATCTGTGGAAGGCGGGACGGCTTGACGGTGATATCCCGATCATCATCGACAGTCCGCTTGCAATTCAGGCGACGCGTGTCTTCCTCAAGAACTATGAGGACTTTGATGAGGAGACCATTGCGTTCTTTGGGGAGCAGGGGACGATTCCTTCGTTCCCGCAGGTGCGCATTGCAGAGACGGCGGCGGAGTCACGTGCACTGAACTCTGCCGAGGGCTCGGCAATCATCCTGTCTGCCTCGGGCATGGCAGATGCAGGACGTGTACTGCACCACCTCAAGCACAACCTCTGGCGTCCGGAGTCCACGGTGCTCTTTGTCGGCTATCAGGCGGAGGGAAGCCTTGGGCGGCGGCTCGTCGACGGCATTAAACGCGTGCGTGTGCTCGGTGAGGAGATTGCGGTCAAGGCTCAGATTCAGGTGCTTGAGGGCTTTTCGGCGCATGCGGATGCAGAGCAGATCGTCGACTGGATGCGTTCGATTACCGCCCCGCGCCCTGCAAAGGTGTTTCTCGTCCACGGCGAGGGACAGGCACAGGAGGCGCTCAAGGAACGGATTCAGGAAGAACTTGGGCTCGAAGTCTATGCACCTTTCCTCGGTGATACTGTTACAATTCAGGGACGGAGCGCCAATCTCATCCCGTCGAACATCCCCTCCGTCTCGGTCGAGGCGGAGATGGAGGATGTCATGCGCGATTTCGACGCGGAGTATCGGCAGCTGCGTAAGGCGGTTATCCGCACGGTCGTGCGCCAGCCAAAGCTCATGGAGCCAATCATCCGGACGATGCAGAAAGCGCGCAACTACTTCAAGAAACTCGCTGCACCGTATAATATTTGAGGTCTGTTTCTTTCTATAAAATGAAGAACCATTATTTGAAAATTGGATATCGCGGAACTGTGCGCCATACACTTGCATAGTCCTGTGAAATACGTTAAAATAGGGAAGCCTTAAAGAGGCTTTCCTATTTAATATGAGTTAATTGAATAAAATCCATATTCTTTTATATGGATTCGGATAGGTGGTGTTACTTTGGAATCCCCATTTCGTGTCGGTGTGGACGTCGGTTCGACGACGATCAAGCTGGTCGTCCTTGGGGAGGAGCATGAGATCCTCTACAAGAATTATGCACGGCATTTTTCTGAGATCGGCAAGGCGCTGCAGGAGAATCTGGAGCAGCTGAAAGAGGTGGTCGGTGAGGCGAAATTCTCGTTTGCACTCACGGGGTCGGCGGGCATGGGCATTGCCCAGCGCATCGGACTTCCGTTCGTACAGGAGGTCATCGCCTGTGCCTCGGCGGTGCGTCGTCTCATTCCGGAGACAACGACGGCAGTCGAGCTTGGCGGCGAGGACGCCAAGATCACGTATTTCGGTGATGCACCCGAGCAGCGCATGAACGGTGTCTGTGCAGGCGGTACCGGCTCGTTCATTGACCATATGGCATCCCTGCTCTCGACGGATCCCATCGGACTCAATGCACTCGCAGAAAAGGGCAAGCGTGTCTACGCGATTGCCTCGCGCTGCGGCGTGTTCGCCAAGACGGATATTCAGGCGCTCATGAACGACGGTGCGGAGAAGGCGGACATTGCACTCTCCGTTTTTCAGGCGGTCGTCAATCAGACCATCGGCAACCTCGCGCAGGGGCGCCCGATCGGCGGCAATGTCGCATTCCTCGGTGGGCCTCTGCACTTTCTCCCGGAACTGAAAAAACGCTTTATCGAAACATTGAAGCTCGACGATGAACACGTTGTCGATGTGGATTACGGCAATTATTTCGTCGCGGTCGGCGCGGCGCTCTCAGATGAGGCCAAAGCAATCGATATGGGGGAGATGGAGTCGTGTATTGCACGTGCGGAGAAGGCTGCTGCGGCAGAGACACGTACGGCCGATTTCACACTCTTTAAGGGCGCAGAGGACTATGCGGCGTTCCGTGCACGGCATGATCGTGATCGCGTAAAGCGCGGAATTCTTGCGGACTATTGCGGTCCGATCTGCATCGGCATCGACGCAGGCTCGACAACGACAAAGCTTGTCGCCATCGGCAGCGACAAAGAGCTACTGCATACGTCCTACGGCAGTAATCATGGCTCGCCCTTGCAGTCCGTCATCGACGCGCTGAAAGAGTTCTATGCCGTGATGCCCGAGGGCGCGTACATTGCGGGTGCGATGACAACGGGCTACGGCGAGGCAATCGTCAAGGCGGCGCTCCACGCGGACGGTGGCGAGGTCGAGACCTTTGCCCATCTGCGTGCGGCGCAGGAGTTCTGTCCAGAGGTCAGCTTTGTGCTGGACATTGGCGGGCAGGATATGAAGTGCTTCTTCGTGCAGGACGGCAGCGTCGGCAACATTACGCTCAATGAGGCATGCTCGGCGGGCTGCGGCTCGTTCATCCAGAACTTTGCCGAGGGACTGCATATGACGCCCGCAGAGTTTGCGGGCAAGGCGGTGGACGCGAAGGCTCCCGTCGATCTCGGAACGCGCTGCACGGTCTTCATGAATTCGAAGGTCAAGCAGGCGCAGAAGGAGGGGGCGGAGGTCGCCGACATCTCGGCGGGCATTGCGCTCTCGGTCGTCAAGAACGCCCTGTTCAAGGTCATGCAGATCAAGGACGTGTCAACGCTCGGCGAGCACATCGTCGTGCAGGGCGGGACGTTCTACAACGATGCGGTTCTGCGTGCGCTTGAGAACATCATCGGCAAGGATGTCATTCGTCCCGACATCGCGGGGCTCATGGGTGCATATGGCGCGGCGATCCTCGCGCTTGAGACGGGGACGGAGCGATCGACGCTCCTCGGGGCGGATGAGCTTGGCACATTTGAGACCAAGACCAGCTCCTATCGCTGCGGCAAATGTGGCAATAAGTGCCTCATCACGATGCAGCAGTTCCCGAACGGTGAGCGCTACTTCACGGGCAATCGCTGTGAACGCGGTATCGGCGGCGAAAAGCACGAGGATGATACGCCGAACATCTACAAATTCAAGTATCGGCGTGTATTCAAACACTATAAATCGCCCGCAGAGCCGCGCCGTGGACGCATCGGCATTCCGCGCACGCTCAATATGTACGAGGACTATCCGTTCTGGTTCACGTTCTTTGACAAGCTCGGATATGGCGTCGTTCTCTCGGGGAAATCGTCGCCGCAGCTCTTTTACAAAGGCATGGCAACGATTCCGTCGGACTCGCTCTGCTACCCCGCAAAGCTCGCGCACGGACACATTGTCGACCTCGTGGAAAAGGGCGTCGATACGATCTTTTATCCCTGCGAGCCCCACAATATGGAGGATAAACCGGGCTCGTCAGCGAACAATTTCAACTGCCCGATCGTTGCGTCCTACGCAGAGAACATCCGCATCAATATGGACATCCTGCGTGAGAAGAACATCTGCTTTATCCAGCCGTTCCTGCCGATCAATGACCGAAAGCGTATGATTGAGCGCCTCGTGGAGGAGTTCGGCAAGGCGGAGGGGATCGGGAAAAAGGAGATCACCGCCGCCGTTGATGCGGGCTATGCTGAGATCGAGCAATACCGAAAGGATGTGCGTGACTACGGTCAGCAGATCCTCGATCGTATTGCGCAGACGGGAGAGCACGCGATTCTTCTCGCGGGACGTCCGTATCATGTCGATCCCGAGATCAACCACGGCATCCCCGAGATGATCCAGTCCTACAAGCTGCCGATCCTCTCCGAGGACGCGGTCTATCACATTCCCGTGCACGAGCGTCGGCTTCAGGTCGTGAACCAGTGGAGCTACCACGCGCGCCTCTACCATGCGGCGCAGTTCGTCGCGGAGCATCCAAATGTGACACTCATCCAGCTCAGTTCGTTCGGCTGCGGTCTGGACGCACTCACGACCTCAGAGGTGCGCGAGATCCTCGAATCGCACGAGCGTATCTATACGATGATCAAACTCGACGAGGTGTCGAATCTCGGCGCGGCACGCATCCGTCTGCGTTCGCTGATTGCAGCGCTTGCGCGCAGGGAGAACCCCGTCTATCACGAGGTGCCCGTCATCGAGCGTCCGCGCTTTACCGAGGACTGCAGAAAGACGCATACGATTCTTGCGCCGCAGATGGCGCCGATCCACTTCGAGCTTTTCCGCATGACGATGAAAAAACATGGCTACAACGTCGTCATTCCACCGATGCCGGACAAGGCAGCGATTGATCTTGGGCTGCGCTACGTGCACAACGATATGTGCTATCCGGCGATCGTCGTCATCGGGCAGCTGCTTGCCGCGCTGAAGGCGGGGCTGTGCGACGCGGATCACACGAGTATTGCGCTCTTTCAGACATGCGGCGCGTGCCGTGCGACCAACTATCTTGGCGTCCTGCGCAAGGCACTGCGCGATGCGGGCTTCCCGAACGTTGCTGTCTTTGCGGTGCGCGGACTGCCCGAGGAGACGGACAGCTTTGCCTTCAGCCGTGAGATGATGGTGGACGCCATCAAGGCGGCGGTCTACGGCGACCTTCTCATGAATGTTCGCAATCGCATGATGCCGTATGAACTTGTCAAAGGATCGACACAGGCGGCATTCGACAAGTGGATGACACGTGCGAAGGAGGAGATTGAGCGCGGCAGTGTGTTCAAATTCCGCCGCATGGTGAAGGACATTGTGCGCGATTTTGACCACATTCCTATCGATGAGCACCTGTGGAAGCCGAAGGTCGGCATCGTCGGCGAAATCCTTGTCAAGTACCATCCAGTTGCGAACAATGACATCGAAACGGTGTTGATGAACGAGGGGGCAGAGGTCGTTATGCCCGACTTTGTGGACTTCTTCCTCTACTCCGCATACGACCCGATTGCACAGCACAAACTGCTCTCTGGTTCGTACAAAGATCGTCTTTTTGGACGTATGTTCATCAAGGTCATAGAGTTTTTCCGCGCACCTATGCGCAAGGCACTCACAGAGAGCCGTCACTTCCGTCCACCGCAGTCCATCGATCACACGGCGCAGCTTGCGGCACGTCACGTCAGCCTCGGCAACATGGCAGGGGAGGGCTGGTTCCTCACGGGCGAGATGGTAAAGCTCATCGAGGAGGGCGTGCCCAACGTTGTCTGCTTGCAGCCGTTCGGCTGTTTGCCGAACCACATCACAGGCAAGGGCGTCATGCACGACCTGCGCAAGGCGTATCACGGCGCGAATATCACGGCGATCGACTGCGATGCGGGATCGAGCGAGGTCAACCAGCTCAATCGCCTGAAACTCATGCTCGCCGTCGCAAAGGAACGGCGGCCGGCAAAGTCGGATTCTGTGATGCAGACAAACGAAACCGCAAAAATGAGATAATGAATCTTGGGAAGCACTGATAAATTCAGCCACGCCATCTTAGCGCATCTTTTTTGTCCGCTTTTCGTTAGCAAATCCTCCACATAGCTTTGGCTATGCGTCCGGTTTGCTGCCTCAATCGGACGAAAAAATCTGCGCCAATCTGACGGACTTCATTTTATCAGTGATTCCCTTGGAAAAAGAGCTATGCTTTCAAGCATGGCTCTTTTTCTTTTGCAAAAATATGTTCCGCGAACAAAAATTTCGCAAAAATATGTTCGAAAGTATTGACCAAACACCTTTTCTGTGTTATTCTATATCCGAACAAAAGTTTTGAGAATGTATATACGGATATTTATAAAACGGAGGTAAAGATGAAACGCATCGGTCTTGCTCTCAGTGTATTTGCTCTTATTTGGATGGGTGTTTCCGCGCTTCATCTGACGAATCCGTACTTGCGCTCATCCGAGTTTATCGAGGTGAGCGTGTCGCGCGGCGAGAATGTATGGACGATCGCACAGAGGTTCGCGACGAAGGAAACGATGGTGGAGCAGCTCGAGGAGGCGATTATTGAGGTGAACGGACTCGCACCGGACGGCGCTGTCGCTGCAGGACGTCGTCTGCGCGTACCGGTGATCGAACCCACCGAGCATCTGCAGGCAATGGCAGAGCACAAAGCCCTTGACACAGCCGCCCGTGCGCCTTATAATGACGTTACCGATTAGGGTGGAAACATAACGCCTTGTCCCTAGGGGATGGATTTCCTATCCCAAGGGGCAGGGCTTTTTGTATGGTGTGATATGGGAGGAGAGCGTTTTATGATAAAGCTGACACTGCCGGATGGCTCCATTCGTGAGGCAGAGGCGGGAACGACGCTGCTGGATGTCGTGAAGAGCATGAGCAACTCGCTCGCAAAGAAAGCACTTGCAGCGAGCCTGAACGGGAAGGTCGTCGATCTGA
>CALALM010000389.1 GCA_937925565.1 uncultured Centipeda sp. | reverse complement strand
TAAGTTCTTAAAGAAAAACTGTACCAATCGACGTACCTATCACTCTGTCGAGGAGTTACGTTTGGACATTTTTGACTACATCGAGAATCTTTATAACCATCGGCTTCCTCATGGATCTCTTGCATATAAAACCCCGAATGAATTTGAAGCCGATTTCTTCAACCGCTTCTCATCAGTTTAGTTCCTCTTTTTTGTGTCTACTCTATTGACTGTGGTTCACCGTCGGCGCATCGGATGCATTCACGGCATTCGCGAGCTGGCTGGGACTTATACCGTCACCGTACGGTACATCCCATGTCGTAATGGAGCTGCGCCTCCCGCGCATCATCGGAGCCATCGCAGTGGGCGCGGCACTCTCCGTATCCGGAGCAGCCTATCAGGTCATGTTCCGCAACCCGATGGTCTCCCCTGCCATCCTCGGTGTCTCAGCAGGTGCGGCATTTGGTGCGGCGGTCGCCATTCTGTGGAGTGCATCCGCATTTTTCATACATACAATGACCTTTGTCGGCGGTCTGTGCGCGGTCGCGATCACATACGTGATCGGTGCAAAGCTCTGCCGCGGCGGCAATGCAACGCTTGCGATCATCCTCTCGGGCATCATTGTGAGCACGCTCTTCACATCCCTGCTCTCCATGATCAAATATGTCGCCGATCCTTATGATAAACTGCCCGTTATCGTTTACTGGCTGATGGGGAGTCTTGCATCCATTTCACTCGACAGCCTCTTCTTCCCGCTCATATTTATGGGAGCGGCATTCATCCCGCTCTTTCTCCTGCGTTGGTGCATCAATCTGCTCTCCTTTGGCGATGAGGAGGCACAGACACTTGGGATTCCGGTGGAGCGGCTGCGCTTCATCGTTATTCTCTGCGCCACACTGCTGACAGCGGCGGCGGTCTCGCTCTCCGGCATCATCGGTCTGGTCGGTCTGATTGTTCCGCATCTCGTGCGCTTTATCGTGAGACCTGACTTCCGCTTTCTCCTGCCTGGCTCAGCTTTGATGGGAGGGCTGTTTCTCCTTGCTTCGGATAATCTCGCGCGAACGCTGTGGACGATGGAGATTCCGCTGGGGATTCTCACATCGCTCTTTGGTGTGCCGTTCTTTCTCTATCTGCTGATTAAATATCATCATAGCTGGGACTGAGGAGGGATGCGATGTTACTCGAACTGAAATCCGTGTCCTGCGGCTATGGGGAAAAGGCGATTTTTCAGGACATCTCCTTCTCCGTCGCACGCGGAGAGACGCTCTGTCTCCTCGG
>CALALM010000388.1 GCA_937925565.1 uncultured Centipeda sp. | reverse complement strand
GCGCGGGCAGCCGAACGTCCAGTCCTCGACGGACTACGGCATCATGTTCCAGTACCTGCCCTCGTATCTTTCCTATCCGACGCACAAGACCAATACGCTCGCAAAGTGGACGCAGAGCAGCGGCACGTTCCGTGCGAAGTTCGTCAAGAACCTCCTCAAGGCATGGTTCGGCGATGCGGCGAATGCGTCAAACGATTACCTGTTCAACCTGCTGCCGATCCGCAACGGCACGCACAACGACTCCATGTATATCATGTTTGAAAAAGCGGTCGAGGGCATCATGAAGTGCATCTACGTCTGCGGACAGAACCCGCAGATGACGAATGCGAACCTCAACCTGATCAATGCGGGGCTCAAAGGGCTCGATTCGCTCATCGTGCAGGATGTCTTTGTCAACGAGACGGCGGCGTTCTGGGAGCGCCCCGGTGACAATCCGGCGGATATCAAGACCGAGGTCATCTTCCTGCCGGCAGCCTCCTACCTCGAGCGCTGCGGCTCGTTGACGAACTCCATGCGCATGCTCCAGTGGCGCATGAAGGGACCGGATCCCGTCAATGACTCGCGTCCCGACTACTGGATCTGCGACAAGCTCTGGAAGCGCATCGTGGAACTCTACAAGGACTCGACCGCACCGAAGGACAACCCGATCAAGCTGCTCACATGGAACTACGGCGACCCTGAGGCAAACGGAGAGGCATACGTCGAGAACCTCATGAAGGAGTGCAACGGCTACGATCTGACGGACGGTCACCTTCTACGCGGTATCCGTGAAATCAAGGATGACGGCACGACGATGGCGGGGATGTGGATCTTCACGGGTGTGTTCGGTGACGGTGTCAATATGACAAAGCGGCGCGGTCAGGAGGATCGCGGCGGCATGGGCATCTACCCGAACTACGCATGGGTCTGGCCGGACAACATCCACATGCTCTACAACCGTGCCTCCTGCGACGAGAACGGCAAGCCGGTACGTCCCGGACAGAAGCTCGTCTGGTGGGATGAGGCAAAGGGGATGTGGGACGGCTATGACGTTCCCGACGTTGCCGACCGCACGCAGGGGCCGAATACGCCCGGCGGACAGAAGCCGTTCCGCATGAACGCCGAGGGCATTGCACGTCTCTTTGCCGCTGAGTACAGCGATGTGGAGAACGGCATGACGCGCGACCACTCTTATACGCCGGTGGACGGTCCCCTGCCCGAATTCTATGAGCCGGTCGAAAGCCCGACGAAGAATATGATGAACGAGGGACAGAAGACCGAGTTCAACCCCTGCGTCATCTATCCGCGCATGCCGGAGTACCAGAAGATCGGCACGCCCGACGAGTATCCGTACGTCCTCTGCTCCTCAAGTCTGACAGAGCACTGGTGCTCGGGGACGATCACGCGCAACATCCCGTATCTCAACGAGCTGGTCAAGGAGCCGTTCATCGAAATGCCGGAGCAGCTTGCTGTGAAACTCGGCATCCGCAACGGCGAGCTCGTTCGCGTCAGTACGGCACGTGCGAGCCTCGATGTAAAGGCGATGGTCACGAAGCGCGCACAGCCGCTCGAGATCAATGGTGTGCTGACGTATATGCTCTGGATTCCATACAACTGGGGGTTCAAGGGCCTCTCGAAGGGACCCTCGGGCAACTACCTCACCATCGACGCACTCGACCCGAACGTGCAGGAGCAGGAGTTCAAGGCCTGCCTCGCGAACGTCGAAAAGCTGTAACGTCCTCTGCGGCATGTCCGCCGAGGACGAGCCGCAGCGAAGCACAGCAAAAGAGTAACGTCTGAAAAGACGAGGAGACCCCTTTTATGAAACCTAAGAAAACAGATCCGATGAAGAGCTTCCTCAAGAAGTATCCGTTTCTCGCAGAGGCGGAGCGCATATATCGTCTCGTCGATGAGGCGGTCGGCACGCCGGAGCCGATCCAGTTGCCGGAGCGCGCCGTCACGAAGACGCTGACGGAAAAACTGCCCATTCTGCAGCAGGAAACCTACAAGAGTCGCATGGTGCGCGCCGTTTCTGTCATGCAGGAAGATGTGTTCACACGCATTGCCGAGGCGGAGGTTCCGCCGCTCATGCAGGAATCGGCACGCGAGTATCTCGCCGTGCTGAAGAAGCTGCGCAAGGCGGCAAAGGAAGAGTTTATCATCGCTGTGCTCAGGCAGGACAAGGCGGCGTTTGCAGCGCTGTGTGAACAGCACGCGCTCAACGAGGGCTTTATCCGCAGCACAATCTGGCGCATGGTTGCAGCGCTCGTACCCGCAGAGCTCAAGGAGCCGGACGGGTGGAATCCAGACCGTGACCGACCGCGTTTCCGCGAGAACTACTGCCCCGTCTGCGGGCGGCGGCCGGTACTTGCGGAACTGCGCAAGTACCGCGAGGGGCGCACACGCGACCTCATCTGCGGCGGTTGCGGCACGCGCTGGCTCTATGCCCGTGTCGGCTGTGTCTACTGCGGCAACACGAATCTGGAGAAGATGCACACACTTGAACCGACGGACAGCGATCTTATGCGTCTGGATATCTGTGACGTGTGTGACAGCTATATCAAGACATACCGCGGACCAGCGAATGGCAGCGATGCCGACGCGATCTATCGGCAGGACTGGGCGAGCGTTCATCTCGATCTCCTCGCCGAGGAGAAGGGGCTTCATAAAAAGGGCAACCCGATACTGGAATAAACGGCTATTAGGATAAGGAGAGGAGTAAGCGTCATGACACAGGAAATCGCAATGCTGCATGATATGTCGCGTTGCACTGCATGCCGCGGCTGTATGGTGGCGTGCAAACAGTGGCACGATCTGCCGCCCGATATGGATACGCCGTTCGAAGGGCAGTACCAGTCGCACAGGGATCTCAGCTCACGCGTCTATACGCTCATCGAAATGAAGGAGCGCGTCGATGACAAGGGGAAGTTCCACTGGGACTTCTTCAAGAAGAACTGCTTCCACTGCGGCGATCCCGCCTGCGCGAAGGGCTGTCCCGAGAACGCTATTGATCGCAATCCGAACGGCACCGTCGTCATCAATCAGGATAAATGCGTCGGCTGTCACTACTGCGAGCACAACTGCCCGTGGCATATTCCAAAGATCGACGAGGTGCTCCATAAGTCGTACAAATGCGATCTCTGCTACGACCGCATCGCGCACGGCTTCGAGACGACGGGTGAGATTATGCAGCCTTCGTGTTCCAAGACCTGTACGGCACACGCGCTGGAGTTCGGCACGATCGAGGAGATGAAGCAGCTCGCGGTGGAGCGTCTCGCGATGATCCAACCGAACCACCCGAACGCGAACATCTACTGCCCCGAGGGTGTCGGCGGTACGCATATGATCTACGTCCTGCCCGATAAGCCCGAGGTGTTTGGACTGCCGGCGAACCCCGTTACGCCGCTCTCGATCGATCTCTGGAAGGCAGGCCGTACCTTTACGAAACTCGCCATCGGCGGCGCTGCTGCCGGTATCGTCGGC
>CALALM010000387.1 GCA_937925565.1 uncultured Centipeda sp. | reverse complement strand
CGAGGTTGATGGTCTCGTTGCTGACGGGAGGGAGTGTGATGCGCAGCACCTGCGGCAGGATGATGCGCCGCATGGTGAGCGGCGCACTCATGCCGAGCGCACGCGCTGCCTCGAACTGTCCGCGTGGGATGGCCTGTATGCCGGAGCGGAAGATCTCGGCGAAGTAGGCGGCGTAGTTGAGGACGAAGGCGAGGAGTGCCGCCGCGATGTCGGGCAGCATGATGCCGACCATCGGCAGGGCAAAGTAAACAAAAAGTAATTGCAGCATGAGCGGCGTACCGCGCATGATCCAAATGTAGATCTCAAGGAGTCGGCTGAGCAGCCGAAAACGCGAAAGTCTCCCGAGCGCGGCAAAAAGCCCGAGCGGGAGGGAGAGCGCGAGTGTAACGCAGAAAATCTCGAGGGTGACGGTCGAACCCTCGAGCATAAGCAGTATTGTATCCAGTGTCTTATCCATTCATTCTATCGTCCTTGCAGAAAAAAAGCTGCCGCACAAAACGGCAGCCCTTCTTCCGTTAATTTACTTTGTAATGTCCTTGCCGAACCACTCTGTAGAGACCTTTGCTGTCGTGCCGTCTGCCTTCATCTCGTCGAGTACCTTCTGCACCTCGTTACGCAGCGCCGAGTTGTCCTTTGCGAATGCAATGCCGAATTCGCTCGTGGGACCGACGACGACATCGAGTGCATCGAGCTCCTCGGGATGCTTGCTCATGTAGTAGCGGCCGACGATCTCATCGCCAATGACCGCATCGAGACGTCCATTCTCGAGATCCATGAATGCCGCGACGTAGTCCGGGTACTTCTTGACCTCCTTGACCTCGTTCTTGTAGAAATCGGTTGCGTCGATGTACTCCTCGGCAGTACCCGCACTCTGCGTGCCGATGGTCTTGCCCGCAAGGCTCTTCTCATCCGTGACAGCGGTATTGCCCTTCTTCACGAAGATGATCTGACGGTTGTCCATGTAGGGATTCGAAAAGAGCATGTTCTCCTTGCGCTTCTCGGTGATGTCGAGACCGTTCCAGAGGATCTGTACGCGCCCGCTCTTGAGCTCCGCCTCCTTGCTCGACCAATCGATCGCCTTGAACTCGACTTCGCGTCCGAGACGTTTCGCTGCCTCCTTCGCGAGGTCGACATCGAAGCCGACAATTTCGTTTTTCTCGTTCTTGAAGCCCATTGGTGGGAAGTTGTCATCGAGTCCGACAATGATCTTTCCCATCTCCGCCGCATTGTCCGTCGAAGCAACCTTCTCAGTGCCTCCACAGCCCGTGAGCAGTGCCGCTGAGAGAGCCATCACTGCCGCACCTGTGAGCATGTTTTTCCAGTTCATCTTCGTAACCTCTCTTTACTATTGCTTTAATAAGATAAAGTGCTAACGTATGATATTATACGGTATAGATTAAAATAAAGTCAAGTTTTATTTTGTGGAGGCAGGGTTTTTTTCACAAAGGTCGAAATATTTATAGGTGCAATGGTTTCGAGCGTAATAATGAAGAGATAAATCGAGGGAGGGCTTATCTTGCGTGCAATATCCGTGGACGATCTTGAAAATGGAATGATACTTGCGCGAACGATCGTCAATGACAAACGTGTGGTTATTGTATCGGAGAATACGGAGCTGACGGCAGCACACATCACGCGTCTCAAGTTCCTGAAGATTCCTGTTGTCTACATCGAGGACGAGAC
>CALALM010000386.1 GCA_937925565.1 uncultured Centipeda sp. | reverse complement strand
TTGTTGCGTACACGGGGAAGCGGCTGCCGGACGATGTGCGCGCAAAGATCGCGGAACTCGCCGCCGAGGAGGACGCTCCTCTTGCGAAGTCCATCTATGAGACAATGGAAAGGAATCAGGAACTTGCGGTAAAGCTGAACCGTCCGAGCTGTCAGGACACGGGTGCGGCGCAATTCTTTCTCAAATGCGGGTCGAACTTCCCGTACATGGCTGAGATGGAGGGGATCCTGCACGCGGCGGTCGTGCAGGCGACGGTGGATGCACCGCTGCGCCACAACGCCGTGGAGACGTTTGACGAGTTCAACACAGGCAAGAACGTCGGCAAGCAGATTCCCTCGATTTTCTGGGAGATCGTGCCCGAGCGTGACGACATCGAGATCCATACGTACATGGCGGGCGGCGGCTGCACGCTGCCGGGCAAGGCGATGGTGCTCATGCCGGGCGAGGGCTACGAGGGCGTGACGCGCTTCGTTCTCGATGTCATGACGAGCTACGGGCTGAACGCCTGCCCGCCGCTCCTCGTCGGCGTTGGTGTCGGCACATCGGTCGAGGTCGCGGCGCTCCATTCGAAGAAGGCGCTCATGCGCCCGATCGGCTCGCACAATCCGAACCCGCGCGCCGCCAAGATGGAGCAGCTGCTTGAGGACGGTATCAACGCCATCGGCCTCGGTCCGCAGGGACTGATGGGCAAGCACTCCGTCCTCGGCGTCAACATCGAGAATAGCGCGCGCCATCCGTCCGTGATCGGCGTCGCCGTGAACGTCGGCTGCTGGTCACACAGGCGCGGTCACATCATCTTTGACAAGAACCTCGACTACAAGATTCTCTCGCACGCGGAGGTGGATTTCTGATGGAGAAGAAAGTTCTGACAACCCCAATTCAGCCCGAAGATCTCGCGGACATCAACGTCGGCGACGTGATCTATCTCACAGGGTATCTCACAACCTGCCGCGACGTGGCGCATCGCCGCGTCATTGAGGAGGGACGAAAGCTCCCCGTCGACGTAAAGGACGGCGCGATTCTCCACGCGGGGCCGATCATCCGCAAGCACGGTGAGGGGAAGTATGAAATGGTCACAGTCGGTCCCACAACCAGCATGCGCATGGAGAAATTCGAGGAGGCATTCATCGCGGAGACGGGCGTGCGCCTGATCATCGGCAAGGGCGGCATGAAGGACGGCACGATGCGCGGCTGCCGCGACCATAAGGCTCTGCACTGTGTTTTCCCCGCTGGC
>CALALM010000385.1 GCA_937925565.1 uncultured Centipeda sp. | reverse complement strand
GCCCGCCGATGTAAAGTCCTGAGTCACCATCGACGACAGCTTCCTCTCAAGCACACGCTCGACTTCGCGAATGAAGTCCGGCGACGTGCGATCCATCACGGCGACGCGCTTCGTGACCTCGACCTGCGCCTCCGGCGGAAGTGCCCCGAGGACGGTTGCCGCCTGATCGGGATCGAGATATGCCAAGATGAGCGCGATGGTCTGCGGATGCTCGTTCTGAATAAAGTTGAGCAGCTGCGCGGGATCCGTCTTGCGCAGGAAGTCGAAGGGACGCACCTGCAGACTCGTCGTGAGACGATTGATGATCTCGAGCGCCTTGTCGGGACCGAGTGCCTTCTCCAGGACGTTCTGTGCATACTGCAGACCGCCGGAGGAAATGTAATCCTGTGCCATGCACATGGAGTAGAATTCCGAGATGACCTCTGCCTTGAGTGCGGCGGAAACCTGCTTCTGGTTCGCGATCTCGAGCGTCAGATGCTCGATCTCATCGTCATCCATGTGCTGAAACAGCTTTGCCGAGTACTCGGGACCGATGGCGATGAAGAGGATTGCCGCTTTCTGTTGATTGGTCAGATTATCGCTGGAATACAACATATCCGCCATGATCAGTCCTCCTCCATAAGCCACGTCTTAACGAGGAGAGCCACTTCTTCGGGCTTGGAATCGATGAGCGCGAGAAGCGCAAGTTTCTGATTCATCTGATGCTGCTCCTCCTCGGAGAGGTCTTCTTCCTCGACCTCGCCCGCTGCAATCGCTGCAGCACGCTCTTCTGCGATACGCTCCTCCTCGACACGCTGTGCTTCCTCGGCTGCCTCACGTTCGAGACGCTTCTTGCGGCGGTACATGAGAATGCCGCCGACAATGAGGGCAATGAGGAGAAGTGCAAGAGCGACTTGCGTGTAGAAGACGCGATCCTGACGATCCTTCTCCGCCTGTTCCTCGGCTGCGCGGCGCTCGGCCGCCTCCGTGCTGAACGGCAGGGGCTCAACGGAAATCGTGTCGCCGCGCTGCGGGTTGATGCCCGCTGCGCTGCTCACCGTGCGCAGGATGCTCTCCTGCTGCGGCTGGGTGACATCGTCGTTGACGAGGACGGCGACCGTCAGGCGCCGAATGGAGCCCGGCGAAGCGATGACATGTTGGCGCTCCTCGTTGATCTCGTAGTTCTTTGTGGACTCTTTCTTCTCATATTCGGCGTTAGCGTTTGCCTCCTGCTCCACATAGCCGGGGACATTGCTCTGTACTCCTGCAGGACCGCCCGGATTTGTCGAACTGCCGACATAGCTCTCAGAGATGTCCTGCTGGCTGCGGATGATACCGGAGTCATCCACCACCGGTGTAAATGTCTGACGGTCGGTCAGGCGGTCATCGAAGTCCAGCTCTACATTGACACGTGCAAAGGCGCGTCCCTCACCGAGGGTCTGATCGAGCAGGGACTGAACCTTCTTCTCGATATTGTCCTGCACCTTGCGGGTCATATCGAGCTGCGTCAGAGTCTTGACACCGATGGAGTTCTCGTCCTGATCATCCGGATCATTGAGAATCTTACCCGTATCGTCAACGATCGTGATATTCTCAGGCGTCAGCCCCTTGACGCTGTGCGCCGCAAGGTTGACAATGCCCTTGATCTCCTTCTTCGTCAGCGCCGCATTGGGTTTGAGGCGCAGCATGATGGAAGCCGTTGCGGGCTTTTCCTCTTTCTTGTAGAGGCTGTCCTCGGGCAGCACAATGTGGACGCGTGCCTTTTCGACCGCCTCAAGCTGCTCGATCGTACGCGTCAGCTCCCCCTGCAGTGCCTGCAGGTAATTCACGCGGTTCTGGAACTCGGTGACCCCCAATTTGCTGTCATCGAAAATCTCAAACCCCTTGTTCCCGCGCGGCAGTCCCTGCGTCGCAAGATTGAGGCGTGCCTCATGAACATTTTTCGTTGGAACGAGGATTGTCGTGCCCGATTTGTTTTCCTGTACCTCGTAGGTGATCTTCGATTCGCGCAGCTGATTGGCAACCTCGCCTGCGTCCTTGGTCTCCATGTCGGTGAACAGCGGCACCATATCGGGCTTGCTGCCATACCAGAAGCTTACACCAAAGATGAGGACGAGAATCGCGAGTGCCGAACCGAGCATGATATAGCGCTGGCGCTTGTCAAAGCGTTCCCACAAGGCAAGACCGCGCTCTTTCCACTCTCCCATAATCTCTTTCCCTTCAAGTCATCACGATTATGCAGCGCCTCCTGCAGAGACGCGCGAAAACGGCAGGTTATTCTTATACCTGCATTCTCATGATTTCCTGATAGGCAGACATGGCACGATTGCGCAGCTGCAGTGTCAGTTGCAACGCAATCTCTGCCTTCTGCCCCGCCACGACAACCTGAGAGATATCCGAGATTTCACCCGCAGCAAGCAATTTGTTCTGCTGATCCGATGCAAGCTGAAGCCGGTTGACCTCGGAGAGGGCATCCTTCAGATAGGTGCCGAAGCTTTTCGGCGGCTCTTTTTCGATGGTCTCGCCCAGATGACTGGTTGCGCGCATCGTCACGGGGGTCATTTGCAGTGCTTGTACTTCCATATACATTGATCTCCCTTAAAAATGTGCACAGTGATCAGTTGCCGCCGCCGATGCGGAGCGCTGCCGTCACCATGGACTTTGCCGCATTGATGGTCGTTGTGTTGGCTTCGTAAGCGCGGGACGCCGTGATCATATCCACCATCTCCGCGACGATGTTGACATTCGGTCGCTCCACATAGCCGTCTGCATTTGCATCCGGATGCCCCGGTTCATAGACGAGCGTCCCCTGCGTGCGATCCTCCTGAATGGATACCGCACGCACACCATCCCCGGGGCGCATGCGATCCGACGCGCGCGCAAGGAACGACTCAAAACCGATACCCGCGCCCTTTTCACGTGGCTGGAACACAACATAGCGGCGGTGGTAGGCGCCTCCGCCCTGTGTACGCGTCGTGTTGGCATTTGCAATATTATTGGAGATCACGTCCATGCGCAGACGCTCTGCCGTGAGCCCGGAAGCCGCCGCATCAATTCCCAAAAACATTCCCATATCGTGCCCTCCTTAAATCAGCTGCCCTGTCCGCTCGTGATGACAGACTTCAGCTTGCTGATGTGTCCGCCTACAGCATTGGCCAGTGCACTGTAGTAAAGCTGATTCTTGGCAACCTCTGCCATCTCGATATCAATGTCAACGTTATTTCCGTCCACACGCATATTGGTCGTCGCATCCTGCTCGATCACAGCACGCGCCTTTCCGCCGAATGGAATAGGAAGATGTCGGTCATGCGTACGCACGACCTTCATCAGAAGATTGTCATCCAGCCCCAATTCCTTTTTCAGCAAGTCCTCAAAGCGGACATGGCTCCGCCTGAAGTTCGGTGTGTTCACGTTGGCGATGTTATGGCTGAGCACCTCATGCCGAAGGGATGCCGCAGCCAATGCGCGGCTGCCAATGTCGATCGTCGAAGTGTTTACCAGCTGCTCAAGCATGAAACGTCACATTCCTTTCCCCATTTTTTTGCGCACAGGAAAACTGCACACGAAACAGATATATAATTAGTTCTACATCCCTAAAAAAAATCCTTTTCATTCTAACATTTTTCACAAAAAAAATGAAGCGTAATTTTTTTGCTGTAAGAACCGCTGAATTTATCAGTGCTTCCCTAGGCATGTGCAACACAACTTGAATCGACATGAAGGCTCTTTACGAGAATGTCAATCTCATGCACCACCATGCCCGTCATTCGCTCGATCTCCGTTTGAAGTTTCTGCCGCAAGGTTGCCATCGTCTCCGCAATCATATGCCCATAGGCAAACACGACCTCAAGCGAAACTATGATGCCGAGATCGTCATCCCCGTTGACGAGATGCTTCACACGGGTTGTGCCGACACGGTACACCTCTTCCAACTTTTCTGCAACAATGTGCACGATGCCCTTGATCACCGAATCGTCGATAACGAGCTTTCCATAATAGCTGAACACGGGGCGCACAATGGAGCGTTCTCCCAGACGGCGGCGTTTTGACGAGGAAGTCTTGAAGAAACTCTTGATCGGGTCGATGAGGTAGCCGGAAAAATGCGGTTTGAGTTCGATACTCGGTACAGGAATGATATGCTCCCCCTTTTTGAGTCGGTGATATTGGGCAAGTTCCATATCCTTCTTTGAAGCAATGTCCTCGATACGGATGATCTTGCTCACAGGACCGATCCGCAGCGCCTTTGCGATTTTCTGCACCATATTTTCCGATGTGCCGAGGATGAGAATGCGGCGCGGATGGGATTCCGCGATTGCCCTGCGGACATCAGAGGCATGCCCCGGCAGGATAAAGATCGCGCGACGCACCGCCATGATGCGATTCTTTTCCTTTTTTGCCGAATATCCGCCGATCACCTTCCCATCCTTGATCAGGATGCCGTCGTCAATGATGGCATCTGCCCCGTTCTTCTGAGCAACCCATAGGGCGCGGTGGCTTTTGCCAGTGCCGCTCGGTCCGACAAGTGCAATAACGTCCATTGCGTCTCTCCTCTTTCATCTCAGCCGGTACGATGCGGTGAACGATAAAAATTCTCCGCATAAATGTCCTCAATGGTAAACTGTCCGATCGCATCCGGCTCCCGTCCCACAAAGCCGCGATAGTCCGAGCCGCCCGACACGAGAAGGCCATGCTGCTGGGCAACGTTCAGATAGTGCTGCGTATCCGCACGGTCATAGGACGGATAGAATGCCTCAATGCCGCCGATCCCCTGCTCTATGAGACGGTTCACGACCCCCTCATTTCCGATTGCCTTCGGATTGGCAAGTACAGGGACGCCGCCCGCCTGCTGAACAAGTGCGATAATTTCCTCCGGCGGGAGGTAAAAATGCGGCACATACGCCGGTTGCCCACGCTTTAAGAGTTGATCGAAACAGGTGCGTATGGAGTCAAAATAGCCTTTTTTGACAAGCACGCGCGCCACATGCGAGCGTCCGACCGCTTTGCACAGCCCCTCATCCGTCAGCACCTCAGTCTCACCGATCTCGTAGCCGAGACCCCGGAGGAGCTCCACAATCTCCGTGAAGCGCGTCCACCGCGCCTCGCTGATCTCCTCCAACTTCTCCTGAAGCCCTGCATCATAAATGTCTATATTATATCCGAGGATGTGCACCTCGTGCTGTGCATCTCCCGTACTGAATCCGACCCCGGGGATGATGCGGAGACTGCCGGAACTGTAATGACCGCTCTCATAGAGCTCCGTGACTCCCTCGACGGTATCGTGATCCGT
>CALALM010000384.1 GCA_937925565.1 uncultured Centipeda sp. | reverse complement strand
CTTCGCACTCGCCGCGCCACGGATGATCTCGATGCGTGCGACGTTCTCCGTCCCAAGACGCTGCAGCTCATCGCCCGCACCCGAAGACTTTGCAAAGTCACCCATCATGGGCTGACCATCAATCAGGATGAGTGTATGGCGCGGCTCCGCTCCGCGAATCGAAACCGTCACACGTCCCATTGCGTCAATGTTGCGCGTCATGCCCGTCTCGTCAAAGATAATATCCTCGACAGACTCTGCCTGCTTCTTCGCAATATCCTCCGGCGTGATGATAGTCGTGGCCTGCGATTCATACTTTGACTCTTCCTTCGCTGCATCCGTCTCTACATGAATGTCAGCGGTGGAGATTGCCTCCTACTTGCCGTCGTCCGCCCAAACCGTACCGACCACTCCCATAAGATGAAACAGTACGGCACACGTCAATGCGGCTCTTGCCCTCGTTTTCATGGAAAACACCTTTCTGTCCCTCGAAATACGAATGATAAAGAAGAATTCATTAAAATGATTCTGTCTATCATTTTAACGTTGATATTATATCACATGTAATTTGAGAAAAGGATCAATTCTCAAACAAATTGAGGGATAAAGTGTCTCTTTCACCGCCAAATTGAAGCGCCCCTTGCGTCACGCTGCGCGTACCACTTCCCCCGTTGCGACAGGAGAAGCTAATATGCCGTTATCTAAAAGCCTTCCCCGCCGATGCGGGGAAGGGGGACCGCGAAGCGGTGGAAGGGGCACGAGCAGGGCTGCTGTACGAAGCGAAAGTTTCGACGAGCAGCCCTTTTCTTCATCAGAAAGGAGACGCAGTCATGGACCTGCTTCGTAAATTTTTCAGCAATACGGGGAAACCCGAGGGAACGATGGGAAAGATTGTCGTCGCAATGATGAACCGCGGACATGCGGGAATTGCGGAGTGGGGGTTCTCACATCTCGATCTGCAAGGAAATGAGCAGGTGCTTGACTGCGGCTGCGGCGGAGGTGCGAACATCGCCGTATTCCTGCGGATGGTGGATGAGGGGCATGTGACGGGCCTCGACTACTCGGACGTTTCTGTGGAGAAAGCGCGGGAGGTGAACCGCGAGGCAGTTGCGGCGGGGCGCTGTGCGATCGTGCAGGGCAATGTGCTGGAGCTGCCGTTTGAAAGGGACCGTTTCGACGTTGTTACGGCATTCGAGACAGTGTACTTCTGGCCGGAGATCGCGCGCTGCTTTACCGAGATACATCGCGTGTTGAAAGCGGGCGGCGTGTTCATGATTACGAACGAGACGAGCGGCAAGACGAAGAGTCACGAGAAGTGGATGAAGATTGTCGACGGTATGTCCGTCTACACAGGTGAACAGCTCGAGGCACTGCTCACGGGCGCAGGCTTTGCGCGCGTCGTCATCGACGAGGATGTGAAGCACGACCGCCTCAATGTACGGGCGTATAAGGCGTGAGGTTTATTTCTTTGCACATGAAGAAAGCGTCCCGCTTGCGTGGGACGCTTTTGCTATTTCGTCAAACGATATTTTCTGCTATAGTAAGGGTGTAGAATGGATGAGAAAGGAGTGCTGTTATGCCGATTACACCGCCGACAC
>CALALM010000383.1 GCA_937925565.1 uncultured Centipeda sp. | reverse complement strand
ATCTGAGCCGGCGGTGTGAAAATCAGTAAAAACGGCGGCTCATGTGTCGTTCGTGTTCTTATTGGTCGGGATGACGATGCCGCTCCGATCGGCGTTCTTCTTGCCGGCGGCGGTTTTTTGGTATTCTCTGAGCGCGGCAAGAGCGGATAGATCGCCGGGCTGCAGCGCTTCAAGCTCTGCCGTTTCCTTTTCCTGCGCCTTTGTGATCTCCGCGTCGCGGTCGGCGCGCTCTTGTACGGCCTGTCCGCGCAGCCTCAGATCGCGCAGGGATTTCTCCCGCATCGTGCCTTTCAGCTGCCCGATCTGCTGACGATACAGGCTGAGCGGCTCCTCTATTTCCCGATCGGTCACGGTGCCGTCCTTCACGCGCTTTTCAAGTTCATTCGCCTTTGCATAGAGTTCGCTCAGCTTGTCCTCGTCCGTCATGCCTGCGCGCTTCAGTTCGTCCGCACGCTTTTGCAGCTTTGTCCTGTCCTCGTCCGTGAGGTCGGTATCCGTGCGGATGCGTTTCTCGATCTCCTCCGCCTGCACCTTCTTCGCATGCTTATCGGCACGTTCCCGCTCGTTTGCCGCAAGAGCTGCCTCTGCAGGCGTCAGATCCGCATCCCTATCGTCGCTTTCGCTGAGGGCTTTTCCCTTTGCACTGATATAGACCTCGGCCGCATGGCCTAGAATTTCCACTGCCGGATTCTGTCTGCGCTCGGGAGATTTTCCCGCTGCCGCAGAATTTTCTCCGTGCAGGAACGAGAGCTTATTTGAAACGTGTACCGTGCTCATGCCGTCATCTCCAATCCATGGACGATTCTTCCTAATAACATTATCGGCGTCTATGCTTTCATATTAAGTCATTCGGCGAAGAGAAGACGGGCAGTGCCGCTTTTATCATCCGAAGGAAGCGAAAAGCAGAGATATAAATCTCTGTTGTGTTGTAAAAATACAATAATATATTTCAAAATAAAAGTGCGTGACATTTAATAAAAGTATAGATATAATATAAGTGTAATATTGTAGGGGTTATTAAATAAAAGGGGTGTTGGGATGTTTCAGAATGCAAGCGTCAAGACGAAGATGGTTGTCATCCTAGTCCTCATCAGTGCTGTTCCGCTGTTGATCAGCATTGGTGTCAATTTTTACAGCACGATGGAGAAAAGCATCGAACAGTTGGAGCTCGTGAGCCAGCAGCGCGTCAATGTGATCGACTCCAACATCACGGGGCTTTTCGAGCAGAACCGCAACGGCATTCGCTCTCTCGCCGTGAACGCTGAGACCATCCGCTATCTGCAGGAGCCAACGGCCGGGGCAGAGGAGATGGACGGTTCGCTCGTGCGTACAAACGAGATTTTTAAGGACTCCAATCCGACTCTTATCACGGATACGAACGGGCAGCAGCTCCTGCGCAGCGACCACAAGGAGCCGGTCAATACGTCAACCCGTGCCTATTTTAAGGATGCGATGGCGGGCAAGGAGAGCATCTCCGATGTCGTCATCAGCAAGGCGACGGGGCGTTTTATCTCCGTTATTGCCGTGCCCGTACTGAACGCGCAGAAGCAGCCGATCGGCATGGTGCAGCGCGACTA
>CALALM010000382.1 GCA_937925565.1 uncultured Centipeda sp. | reverse complement strand
GCTCGGCAAGCGTCAGGGCTACACCGGCGGCGCGCATATGAACTGGGCGTTCTAACAGAATATGTAATGCAAAGGGGCAGCTGTACGAAGTTTTGACTTCGTACAGCTGCCCTGTCTTTATGTCGGATATATCGCCGGAACAGCCTCCATCGCCCCAAGCGCCCCTTCCACCGCTTGCGCGGTCCCCCTCCCCCGTGCCGCACGGGGGAGGCTTGGGGGAACGGTATGTCAGCGTTTGATCTGCTCCAGGATGAACGGATCCTTGATCTTGCCGTCCTCTGCAAAGAGGATGATCTTTGACACGATCTCCGCCGTTTTCGGATCCTCGTCGAGGAACGGCAGGAAGAGCCGCCCGCGATGCTGGCTGTGGACGGGCAGCACGTTTATCATCGCGCCCGCCTTCTGCTGCACGACACCGCTGCCGAGGTGGACGGTGTAGTCGCCGCGCTTGCCGTGGATGTGTGCGTGCGAACCTTCGAGCCGTACGTTCGTGAGATGAAAGAGTGGGAGGCTGTACTGCACGATGGCGCGGCGCATCTCGACGGTCGAGTGGCTTGCCTCGGGATCGACGCCGCCGACGTGCGCGACGGAGACGACGAGATCGACGTCACGCATGACCTCGGTAAAGATAAGGTCGGGCACATCATCAATGGGCAGTTTCTTGAATGTCTTGCGGTCGAAGAAGTCCACCCATTCGAGCGTGGGCGCCTCGATGTCGGCGGGGGAAAACCAGTCGGCAAGGGCGTAGATGCGCGCGATGATGTTCGCCTTGTAGTAGACACGCTGCAATCCCTCCTCGCCATCGACGACCCAGCGGCGCGTCTTGAGGAGCGCGACGGTCTTTGCGGGCTGGATTTGATGCCCCGCATAGCGACGGCTCGTCTCCTTGCCGTGCTCGTCCGCCGTCTTGACATACAGCTCGCGGAACACCTGCTTGAACGGCTGCTGGATGCCCTTTTCAAAGAGATACTTCTGATATGCCGCCCATGTGCCGCTCTCATAGAGATCGAGCGCGTGGGCGATTTTCAGCTCCGCGTCGACCGCAACCTCGGTGTGCGTGCCGTCGGGGGCAACGAGTGCACCGTCCTCGTAAAAGCCGAGTGCCGTGTCCGATTTGAAGACGAGTACACGCAAGAGAGGAGCGATGACGGGGTTGTGTTCCATGACGTTTGCGATCTCGCGGGCGAGGAGCGGCGTGCCGTCCTCCATCATCTCTTCGAGCATCTTCCGCGCACGGCGGTACTGCTCCCGCAGGTTCTTCTCCGCTTCCTTCAGATCGAGAACGTCGGCGTTCTTTTTGAGCTTTGCGGGGATGGATTTCAGCGGTTTTCCGCCCTTGGTGCAGGAGAGGGAGACGGCGCCGTCCTCTGCGACGGAGAGCCACAGCTCGACCCCATCGACATCCTTCGGGGTGAAATGGGCGGCGTGCGCCTTGATGAGCTCTGTCTCCGCCGTCCATACGAGGCGTGTCACATCGTCAAAACCGCAGGCACGCGCGAGGTTCGAGAGGGCGATCTCGACCGCCTTGCCCTCGCTCGCGCGGCGCTGTGCGCCGAACTGACGGCTCTCCTTGAGGAAGTTTTGCAGGAATACGTAGCGTGCGAGCATGTCCTTCTCGCGTGCGCGTTTCAGCGGGATCAGCCCGCAGCACAGGACGAGATCCTTGTTGCGCTTTGCCGCGATTTCCTTCTCCACGTCCGCAAGTTTCATCACGCCGCGCACGGCATCGGCGAATTTGCGCGCCCGCGCATGCTTCGCGCCGTCGGAGATGTATTTCGCACTCTCGTAGAGGAGGTCGAAATGCGCCTTGCCGAGTTCTTTGTATGCTGCGTTGAACCAGTCGATGTCGAACGCGCCCTCCTTCAGATCCTCGATGGGGATGGGCGTGTACTTTGCGATCATGCTCTCGCGATCCTTCGGGATGTCGCTCATGTGCGCTTGGAAGTAGTAACAGCCGCTCGCCATGCCGCGCCAGCCGAGGTGCGCCTCGATGAGCGGAATCCACTGCGGCGCGTACATTGCAACTTCGACAAGACGCTGCTCCGTGATGCCCGTCCCTGCAAGCGCCGCCTTCAGGTCTGCCGCCGTCTCGTCCGCACGCGGATACGAGACTTTCAGCAAATGACTCAGCGTCGATGCCTTTGCCTCGTTCGTCCCGTAGTACCAGCTGCCGCGGTCGAGTTTCAGCGCACCGAGCGCCTGTAGGATGCGCACGAGCGTCGGGATGCCCTCGACGCGGAGGATGCTGCGCACGGCGGCGGAGTGGCGTGCGGGCGTGTCGCCGCGCCGCAGTTCTGCCGTGACGATGCAGTCGATGACCCGCTGCCCCTCCTCCTTGACAAAGGCGAGCACGTCCTCTGTCTGCGCCCCTCTAAATTCGGGATCACTTGGGTTTGGCAGTTTGCCGCTGCGATAGCGTTCGAGTACCTGCACGCGATTCGTTTCCACTGCTTTTTGTTTGCGTGCAGCATCCTCGCTCATACCGTCCGCCTGCGTACCGAGGAGCATCTTGTAGAATGCGTCCTTCTTCACCATGCCGAGGCTCTGCGCCTGTGCGTGCTCGATCATGCCGACAAGCCCCGCCTCCGGCTCCTGCTCTGTGCGGAGCAGATGCGCCTCGATGCGCTCCATCATGCGGTACCGCAGGGCGTAGGACTGCGCGAACTCCGCCGCGTTTGCGTAGCACTCCGCACCGTGCAGGGCGGTCTGCATGAGTGCACTGTGGTGCATGATCTGGCGCGTGTTCCCTGTGCGCCACTGATTCTTGTACTCCACGAGAAAGAGGTTTTCGTCAAAGCAGTCGTAGGCGCGGCTCATGAGGAGCAGCCCTGCGGCAAAGACGAACGGGCGGTTCTCCTCGGCGTGCGTTTCATAGAGCACGCGGATGACGTTTTTCCCCGTCTGCCGTCCGACGTACCCCTCGCCGAAGTAACTCAGCTTCTGCGCGGCGAGGGCGGCAGGGAACGCCGTCCAGTCCCGCTCAGTCGTGCGCGTCAGACCCTCGGTAAAGAATGCGTCCTCCGCTTTCGGCATACGGATTGCAATGGCGAGCTGATAAAGGGTTGGGAAGTCCTTGATTTCGCTCCGGTAGAGCTCCTCCCAGACCTCGGCAAGCGGATAGTATTTGATATGATCGGGCGTGTCTTTCACGTGTTCCGCGTCTGCGCGTTCGTAATAGCCCGCCGCAATCGTCGTCTCCTCTCTGCCGATCCAGCGGCTCTTGTACTCGTAGTCCTCGTGCTTCGCATAGAGCGCGTTCAGCTTCGTGACGATGGCAAGCAGTTCCTCGTCCGTGCGCGGAAATATGTCTTTGAGTGTGAGCGTGTTGACGACGCGGACGGTATTTGTCTCGGGATCAAAGCCGCCCGCCGCGCGTTCTTCCTGTGCGCCCGTGAGACGGTTCAGCAGACGGCGGATGCCGCCCGCTTTCTCCGCATACTGAATCTCGATGGTAAAGTCCGGCGTGTATGCCGCATCGTACAGTTGCTGCTCCTGTGCGTCCGCACCCGCGCTGCTCGACAGCTCGTCGATCAGCACCTGTTCGTCCGAGGTGGGCGACTTGATCCCGTGCGCGAGGGAGAGCAGCTCCTCCGGTGTGAGGCGCCCGTCCGTCTTGCAGCGTAGGAGGAGGTCAAGCGCGCCGAGACGCTTCATCACGTCCTTCTGCGCGAGGAGGTCTGCCATCGTCGCGCACAGCGGCGTATCCTCCTGCGTGTAGAGGAGGTCGAGCACCGTACGGCGCATCGCTGCATTTTTCAGCCGCAGCAGGGCGGCGATCTCTGCGCGATGGCGCGGCACGAAGTCGGTGCCTGCCTCCTCTGCCGCTGCCGCTGTGGGATTTTTGCGGATGATCTGTGCCGCCGTCTCGGGGGCTTGGCGCAGGAGGTCGATGAGTGCCTTCTCCTGCACGGCACTCAGCGGCGCTTTGAGCAGGAGCGGCGCAGCCCGCTGTCCCGTGTAGCAGGCGGGGAGGATGGGGGCGACGCGATCCGTCAGCGCAGTGCCGGCGCAGAGGGCGGCGAGCACCATCGCATTGGACAGCGCTTCCTTTGTCAGAGTCACATCGTACCACGGGAAGATGCACGCAGGGTACTTCTCCTCCGTGTGCTTCATCCGTGCGCGGGCGCGTTCACAGAGGCCGAAGAAACGCGTGGCCTCCTCTGCGTCCGCGAAATACGCCTGTGCGTCGAACTGCTTGACGAAGTCGTCGAGCCCCCGCAGGATGTAGAAATCGCCCGTCACATAGGACAGATAGCAGGCGATTTTCTTCATGTCCGCCGCACTGAGTCCCACATCCGTGATGCCAAGGAGCACGCGCTTTGCAATGCGCCGCTCGTATGCGCCGTCCTGCAGGGCGTGCAGGAAGTACGAGACGAGCAGGACGGAGTGCGGCCGCCCCTCCGCGATGATCGCCTCCATGCCGGCGATGAGTTCCGTGAGGTCGTGCACGCCCTTGCTCCACAGACCGACCATCGCCTCGACATTGTCCTCACTGCGAAGGAGTGTGTCCGCCTCCGCAGGGTCGCGCAGCACGCGCATCATGAGCGCGAGGAGCTTCTTGTCCACGCGCTCGCTGTCCGTGCCGATGCCGATGGTCGTCGCGATGGCGCGTCGTACGGACGAGAAGCGGATGAGGTTGTGCTCCTCAATAATGCCCATCATGTAGACGAAGTGTTCCTGCCGCCCGCAGTCCATCGTCTCACAGATCGCCTGCCGCAGTCCCTCCTGTAATTTGCCCGCGAGCAGGAGCTTGCCGACGAGTTCCACGAGTTCGGTATTGCGTGACTTGAAGATGGCGCGGAAAATATCGTAGGTGAGCACGTTCGTATTGTTCTCACTGAGGAGCATATCGCGGATGATGGCGATGGTCTCCGCATCCCCCCGGTCGATCCATACGGCGATCTGCTCGGGCGGGAGGAAGCTGCTGCCGTACCTCTCCACATCGTACTCCCTGCGTAGGAGCTGCAGGAAGTTCTTCCCTAAGGCGTATTCGCGCACAAGCTGCTCGACCAGATTCCAAATGCGACTGACGTGCTGGTGGTAGTCGCGCGAGCGGACGAGACGACGATAGTAGCGGTTCGTATAGGGATAGGCAGCGAGGTTGTGCGCCATAGCGACGAGATCCCTGCGCAGATCCGCGCCCATCATGAGATCAAAGGCGGGATACAGCGCGGGCGGCAGGACGTCGTCGTCCACCGTGCAGACCACGCCCTTCTTGTTGCGGCGAAAGTTTGCCACGGCATCGTCCCAGTCGTAGTCGGGATTGCCCTTTTCGTCCGTACGGAAAAAGAGGAAATTGAGCAGCTTTTGGCTCTGCGGGTTCAGCGCGTCAAACCCTGCCCTCAGCCGCTCGATATAGCGTGTCATTTCCTCGTCGCGCAGATAGTAGCTGATCATCGTATTCCTCCTACCACATACGTCCTGCAAGCATCGTCAGGCGGACAAAGGTGATCTCGTCGTTTTCATGGAGCGTGACAGGCGTGTCGCAGGTCTCGCCCGCCTCCTCTCCGTTGATGAAGATGCGGTAGATGCCGTCCTCGAACGACTGACGCGCGTTCTCGATCGCCGCCGCCGTGTCCTGCACCTGCCCGTTGTAGTCTGTGCCGAACCCGATCTTGCCGACCGTGGCGGCATCCGCGACCTCCTCGTTCGTCAGATAGCGGAGCATCGTCTCTCCCGCCGCCGCCCGTTCATTGAAGCGCGTGACCTCCACCGTCACGAACGCCGCGATCAATGTGCCGATGTCGTGTACGCCGTCAATCTCATAGGGCTTCGTCTCAATCGCGTTCCTGCGCTTTCCAATCCGCTTTACGTTTACCTGTACCTGCATATCACTGCTCCTTTGTATTGTCGGTTGATTCACTCTATCCTAACATTTCTTATGAAATGTTACAAATAGGAAGATCATCACCGCTCTCATAATAGATAAACCTAATCGCAAGAATAGTTTTCAGTTATAAAATTTTATAGAACTGTGATATTGCTCACAGCGGAGCAAACGCTGTTATAGTAAAATTATATCGTATATATAAGCCTTTTCAATGAAAGTGAAAATAATGGAGGGGTGAAGGCGTGAGCAGTATCTTCAAGAAATTTAAGTATCTGATTCCTACGTCGAAATCCGCAGACGGTCATGCAGAGATGCATGAAGGCGGGCGCACATGGGAGAACATGTACCGCGACCGCTGGTCGTTCGACAAGACCGTCCGCACGACGCACGGGGTCAACTGCACGGGTTCGTGCAGCTGGAACGTCCACG
>CALALM010000381.1 GCA_937925565.1 uncultured Centipeda sp. | reverse complement strand
ATCATTTGGTTGAACCCGTCTCGCTTCTTCGTGTTGGTGCCACTTATCCCTTCATCCGAATACATACCGACGAAATCCCAGTCTGCACGGCCTTCGATGTAGTTCTTGTAATGCGCCATCTGCATTTCGTAACTGGAAGCCTGTTCTTCATGATCGGTCGAAACTCTGGCATACCCTGCCGTTTTACGTCGCCCATGCACCGCTGCCGTCTCTGACCGAAACACTCTGGGCGTTGCAGGAATCACCCGCACTGTCTTTGCCATCGGTATGCGCCTCCTTCTTTCAAATGGAAAATCACTTCATCATCGGATATGGAAACCCGCTCGACGTTCTGCACGATCTTGCCCTCGTAGCAGTCACCGAACAAGGATTCTGCCGCTTCCTTTAGTTCGGATTCGGGCAGCCGTTTCAATCCGCATTTCGTGCGCGGCTGACTGCAAGCCCACACCTTCGCCCCCTTTGTCCATGTGTCGTGCTCACACTTGCTGCCGCAGGAGGCGCAGTACACTTTGTTGGTGAAGGGATTGCTTCCTCGCTGCCCGTTGTAGATGCGGGCAGTCTTTTTTAGGCGTCCGTTGACAAGATGGAAGTCGATTCGATCACCGTGAATGACAATCTTGGACACCTTGCGTTTGAGTTCTGCGGCATCGAAATCTTCCTTCTCCATGACGGCGTTGACCGCAGCCACAAGCTCCTCTTCCTTGATCGGACGGCTGTCACAAGCAGTGCTACCCTTCCGCTCTCTTGTGTTGCATCCCCATCGCCTGTACTTCCCGGCGGTTCTTCTGCTGAAGCCGCCTCCGCAGCATCCGCATTTCACCATTCCGGAAAACGGCATCAGCACAGGATTCCGATTCACAGCCCGTTCGGCCCTCAGTTTTCGTATCTCCTGCGCCTTATCGAAGTCATCCTTGCTCACAAGTGGCTCGAATATTCCCTCCACCAGATACATTGGCAGCTCACCTTTATTCCGCTTACGGATATGCCCCTCACTGATGTAGTTTTTCTGCAATGCCATTGTACCCGTGTAGGAAATGTTGGAGAGGATGTCCTTTACCGTGGTCTGCTCGATGGGTCTCCCCTGCCGTCCTGTGATGCCGCGCCCTGCGAGACTCTTCGCGATGGCGTAGGCAGATTCCCCGGCAAGGTATCTGCGGAATATCTCCTTTACGACCGCACCCTCGGCATGGATAATATGGAACGTCTCTCCATCCCAAGTATATCCGTAAGGCGCTTTATGCCCGTTCGGAATCCCTTCTGCAAATCGTCTCCGTATGCCCCATCGGATGTTGTCGCTGATGCTTCTGCTCTCTTCTTGCGCAAAGGATGCGAGCAGCGTCAAGAGAAGCTCTCCGTCCTCGGATGTGGAATCAATGTTCTCGCGTTCGAAGCGGACGGCAATCCCCTTCTCTTTCAACTGTCGGACGGTATGAAGGCAATCCACGGTGTCACGGGCAAAGCGACTGATGCTTTTGACAAGTACCAAATCAATCTTCTCGGCGTTGGAGTCGGCGATCAGCCGTTTGAACTCCGTCCGATGGGTGGTACTTGTGCCTGTGATACCTTCGTCCGCATACACGCCTGCGTATTCCCATGCGGGATTATTCTGGATGAGGGTACTGTAATAGCTGACCTGCGCCGCTAGAGAGTGGTGAAGCGTGTCCACAGAAACGCGGGCATACGCAGCCACACGTAGCTTTTTCTGCAATATAGGGCTTGGTTGGACTCTTCGTATCTTCATGGTGCTCCCTCCTTTCCACTCCCATGTTCCCGTACTATCCGCACGATAGCAAGTCAATATCTGAAAATAGTACGCCTATGACGGGGCGGTATTTCTCGCGCATTTTCGCTTCAAAGGCAAGATACTCGTCTTCTGACAAAAGCCCGCTCTGCAGCATTTTCCATGAAGCACGCATCACCATCTGATACGTCATTTCCCGAAGTCCTTCTTCCTTGCTCATCTCAACATCTCCCTTCATGAAGCAGCAGACAAAAACGGCACTTTTGGTCACCCAAAAAGTAAAAAAATAACCCGACGGTAAGCCGCCGGGCATTGACGTTGTTATGTATCCTACTGATTTTTAA